>JBIJCX010000519.1:0-4752 GCA_044344465.1 Opitutaceae bacterium | reverse complement strand
GCGGCGTGGCCCGTCCGGAGATGTGGCATAGGCTTTCAACAGCCGGGTGCCCGCCGGTATTTCCCTGCCTGCCAGCGGTGTGGCCAAAGCCACATTTGCCGTCCTGATCAGGACGGGTAGAACTTGGGCGGGAATTGCCTTGCCGAATTCCCGGGCGCGAATCCGGTGGGAGACAACGATGGCCATCTACGATCGGCGCTTTTTCCAAGCGGTTGCGATGCCGTCCATTTTTGCCTGGGTTGCACGGTCCACCGGCAGGGCTTCGATGGTCACACCGGTGGCTTGAAGTGAGAACGGGATGCCTCGGGTCTGGACAATCTTATTGAGATAAAGGCGCACCGCTGTGGGCAGATCCAAACCGATCTCGGCGAGCACGGCGTCGGCGTCGTGGCGAAGCTGATCGGGAATGCGAACTTGCAGTGTTTTCATATCGAAATGTAATGAGAACGCAGGGGCCGGTTTGTCAATGTCCCTGCTGCCACCTCCGGCAGTCAGTGGCCGCGGATTCCTCCTGGGCGTCACATCTCCAGTCACACTGAATCACGTGGCTCCGGGCCGGCCTGCCAGACGAGTGTGAGCCAGCCATATTGGGCGAGCGAAATGACTTCTTCGCGGAGCAGGGTCGGCTTTGGACTGGATCCCAACCCGGGAAACCAAGCCGCGCCGTCGATGCTGCCGCTCTGCTGGCCGCTGCTCCCGTCACGGATGGCGCGGGCCGTGAGTGAATCCTCCGGCGGCTCATCGGCCAGCATCTGCAAGTCCCCGCCCGCGGCAAAGGTCGCCCACGACATCCGCTGGACGGTCCGTCGGCCCAGCGCATCCCAGCGAAAAACCGCTGCGGGGGCCGGAAAGATCTCCAATTCGAGGGCGCGAAACGCCGTCGCCGTGAGCGACGTTCCGAAGGCCGCCGCCAAGGCGGCGATCTGGTCGACGCCGTCAGGATGCGCGCCCGCCGCGATCCAGAACGAAATCGACGGCATGAGCAGATTGGCGGCGAACAAATCCGCCTCTTTCTCGACCGGTTGGTTTGAGGCGTGCTCGGCGAGCGAAAAATGCGGCGGCATGCGGCCGGAGGCCAGGGCCTCCCGATGCTCGGCCAAAAAATAGTGCCCCAGTTCGTGCGCCAGGGTGAACCGGCTCCGCGGCGAGCCCCGCTCCGCCCTGCTCTCGTTGCACACGATGAAGAACCTGCCGTCCTCGTGCAGCAGGATGCCGTCGAAGTCCTCCGGGAAGCTCGCGTAGCGAAACGCGATTTGCTCCTGCGCCGCGATAGCCTCCGGCTCGACCCTGCCCTCTTTGTACCGGCTGGCCACGCTTTCGGCGAGGGCCGCAATTGCCTCCCGCCGCTGACGGGTGAGCCGCGGCGTACTTTCAGCCACGGGGAATTTCCCCTTCATGCTTCATTTCCCGGACGAGTTCGCGAAGCTTCGCCTGAGTTTCCGGAGATACCGCGCCACCCGCGCGCGCGGCGTACGCTAGCGGCCCAACCGGTCGGTCGGAAAAAGCGACGACCGTGCCGGCCGCCGGATCCCCGGTCTCCCAGCTGAACCGGGGCGAGGGGGCGCGCGGGGGCTGGACGGGCGGCAGACCATCGCGGTGGCGCGCGTCGAAGGCCGCCACTTCCTTCGGCGTCACCGGAATCACGACGCCCTGCCGCAGCAGGGCGGCGCGCAGCACGGCCTCGATGGGTTGGCGCTTGGGCAGGGATCTTTTTCTTGGGTGAGGCATACGGTCCTTTCAGGCGGCGCGAAAATGCTCCCGCATCTGCCGGGCCAGTTTCAGCTTGAGATGGCGGATGTTCGAGGGCGTGACGCCGTGCTTTTGCGCGAGCCGGAGCGCGACGCCACCGGGCAGCCGGCTCGATTTTCGGCCGGCGTGGTCGTCGAGGAAGTAGGTGCGCAAGACATCGCGCTCGATCTCACGCAGCGATTCGAGCCATTTGGTCATGCGCTCGATCCGCGGATCGTCGGCCGGCGCGGCAGCGGTTTCCTCCGCCCCTGGCTGCCCGAACCGCGCACAATCGTTCAGGCGCGCATCCAGTTCATCCAGATCGATGGCGTCCGCGCCGAACGATTTCTGGAAGGAGCGGGCACGGCCCGCCTTCCACCGGGCGAGCTGCCCGAGATAGCTGCGAACCTGCCGGTCGTAGTCCGCCTCATCGGGCGCGGTCGCGAAGCGGAACTTGTCGCTCGCCCGGAAAAACGCTGCCAGCGCGTCGTCCACGATTTCCTGGATGCCGTCGCGGTCGCAAATGAACCCGAGACTGTTGGAAACGACGGTGAACAAGTACGCGTAATAGCGGTAATAGAGTGCAGCGAAGACCGCCTGGGACCCGGCTGCGGTGCGGTCGGATCCGGCGCGTTGAACGGCTCCGAGCAATTCTTGGATCGGCAGGGCCGCATAGGCTTGCGCCGGATGAGCTGCCGGCAGCTGCGGCAGGGGAACCTCGGTGGGTGGCTCGGGATGGGCCATGAATCGGAGTAACGCGCTCACGCCATAAAGATAACCCGGAGCGTGAATGGCAATCCGTCCGCAGCACCGGTCCCGGGTGGAGGACGCCCGTTTCACGCTCCCGGTTATTTAGGCGATCAAAGGAATTCTCCTCCCCCAACCCTCCCTCCGATGCAAACAACCCGTCCTTCCCTCCCAATCGGCAGCCCAGACCGCCCGATCGAACTCGCCCTGACGGCGATCAAGCATCACTTCGGGCCCGGCTCGATCCATCGGCTGGGTGCGACGGAGGCTTTGAATGTCGAAACCCTGTCCACGGGCTCGCTGGCGATCGACGTGGCGCTGGGCGCCGGGGGTCTTCCGCTTGGCCGGATCGCAGAAATCTATGGTCCGGAATCCTCGGGTAAGACCACGTTCTGCCTGTCCGTCCTGGCGGAGGCCCAGCGCGGCGGCGGGGTTGGCGCGATCATCGATGTCGAGCACGCCTTGGATCCCGCCTGGGCGCGCCGCTGCGGCGTCAGGGTCGAGGATCTTCTCGTGGCGCAGCCGGATTCCGGCGAGGACGCGCTGACCATCGCCGAAATTCTCATCCGCTCCGGCGGTGTCGGGGTGGTCGTGGTCGACAGCGTCGCCGCGCTGGTCCCGAAATCCGAACTGGACGGCCAGATGGGCGATGCCACGGTCGGCGCGCAGGCGCGGCTCATGAGCCAGGCCATGCGCCGACTCACCGCCGCCATCTCGAAGACGAACTGCATCCTGATTTTCACGAACCAGGTTCGTGAAAAGATCGGGGTGCTGTTCGGTTCACCGGAGTTCACGCCCGGCGGCCGGGCGCTGAAATTCTTCGCCAGCGTCCGGCTCGATATCCGCCGCAAGGATCAACTGAAGAGTCCAATGGGCACGGTGGTGGGGAACCGGACCAAGATCAAAGTCGTCAAAAACAAGATCGCCGCGCCGTTCGCCGAAACCGAGTTCGACATCATGTACGCGGAAGGCATTTCCCGGACCGGGACGTTGATCGACCTCGGGCTCGAACACGGTGTATTGGAAAAACGGGGCGCTTACGTGGCGTGGAATGGCGAGATGCTTGGTCAGGGCCGCGACGCCGCGAAGGAACGGTTGCGCGCCGATGCCGAGCTGGCGGCGAGGCTCGATCTCGAATTACGCGAACGCTTGTTTCTCCCCCGCCTGACGCCGGACATTTCATCGGGATTCGGTTCCGGCGCAGCGAACCCGCCAGGCGCATCCCCCTCGACCCAGGCGGCGGCGTAGCGGGTTGCGGTTGACAATTGTCAACCAACCACAGCCGGCGAACCGAATCCCTCCAGCGGCGAACCTCACGACCATGTCCCTCACGACGAATTCAGGCGAACGCCCGCCGATGTGGAACAAGTCGATGGCGCGCTATCTCGGCGGAGTATCTTCTTTGCCGAATGGGGACGGCAGGACGGTGCCGGCCCAACCCGCAACACCAGCGATCCGGCTCGACGAAAAGACCCTCGCCCGGCTCGGCCTCAAGCCACCGCCGTCCGATCCCAGGTTGCTGGGGGAGTTTTTAGTCGAGGACGATGCGGCCGACGCCGAATTGGCCACGGATGAATTCGCCCGGGGCATCCGGCGTGCCGTGCGCTTGACCATGGCATTGTCCGCCGGGTTGCACCGTCAGGCCGGCCAGCCCTGGAAGGAGTGGGTCGAAGCTCGGTTCAAGGTTGGTTACGCGTGCTTCCACCGCTACCACGTCGCCGCCGATCTCCAGATTGGGCTGATCGCGCGGGGGCTTCCCCTGCTGGTGAATGAAAACCAGAGCCGGTCGATCGCTCCGTTCCGTAAACACGAGAAATTTTGGGAGGCGCTCGCGAGCGACGCGTTCAAGACTGGTTTTCCCAACGGCCAGAAACTGAAATCACAACTTTGTCGGGCGCTCGGCCTTGAAGGGCCGCCGGCCGCGACGACGGTGCGGATCAAGCTCCATCGCATCCTGCAGCGGATCGTGGTCGCTACGCCGGCGGCGGATGACGACCCGGTGGTGGGTGAAGCGGTGACGCTCATTCGCCGGGCCATTTTAGTACTCGAAAAGGGCAGGACCTCCGCGTGAAGCGCATGACTCTTCGCCGAGTTTCGATTCGGCGTCTCGGGGAGCTGGGCCTCTACCAATACCGCCGGAAGCAATTCCTTCTGGCACACCCCTATTGCCAAGTCTGGCTCGCGGAGCACGGGGTTCAGGAGGCAACCGCGATCCGCCAGGGTGGTATCGTGGCATGTGGCGGGGTGACGGAGATCATTCCGCTCTCGACCGAGATT
>JBIJCX010000180.1:0-15899 GCA_044344465.1 Opitutaceae bacterium | reverse complement strand
GCCAAAAGGTCACGGCACCGGATCAAACTCACCGGCGGTTCCCTGACGAGTGCCGTGCGACCCGGGCGGGGAGATCGCCCGACGCGGCCGGGGTTGGCGCACCGGCTAAGTAGTATTCCGCCGCATCGGCACGGGTAACCCCCTGTTGCCGGAGAATGCCGGCGCTTGCGAAATCGGGTTGAATCGCGCTTTTGCTGTCCACGACTCCCCATGTCAGACCTTCCGCAACGACTCAAAGACCTGCTGGTGCGCGAGGCGCACCTGAAGGTGAGCCGTGACCAGCTCACGCCCGTTTTGACGGAAAAGGAGGCGGAACTGAAGGCGATCCAGGCGGCCCGGCCGACGTTTCTGCTCCTGATGCCGAAACCCAAGCGCGAGGAGTATCTCGCCCAGCTTTCGGCGGCGCAGGAGACCGTGAAGATTCTCCGCGCCGGCCTGCACGTGATCGACCGCTGCGATCCCCATGTCAAGAGGATGGTCGAAGAGGAAATTGAGGTCCTGCTACGAAAGGATTGCGTGGAGTACGCCGAGGCGCTGGCCGCCCGCCGGCAGAAGGAGGACTGGAGCCGGTGCCTGGAGCGGTTTGCGGAGAAGATCTTCGAATTCACCCGCGCCCTAGGCAACGTGCGCAACGCCGTCTGTTCGGGGTACGTCCGGGACACGCATGTGTATTCGCAGGGCGCGGTGCAGGCGTTCCTGCTCGCGATCTCGGCCGCGCAGAAGGTCGAGGAGGAGGTCGGCTTCGCGAATCGGATTTCGGAACTGCAGCTGCAGCACTTCAGCGCCAGCGGGGTCGAGACTCGGCCACTTCCCCGATTGTCCGAGACGCGCTACGCCCCGTGGGTTTCAAATATCAGTTCGCTGCCGCTGGCGGAGGCGCAGACGCAATTCGACGCCTTGATCGCCGAGATGAAGACGCTCTACGAAACCGGCATTCCCGAGCTGCGCGCGCAGGCCGATTACGTCGACGCGACGCAGGCAAACGACATCCATAATTTTCTGCTCAGCGCCTGGGACCAGTTCCGCGAGGAAATCGCGCCGGAGGTTCTCCCCGCTGATACCGAGGACAGCGTCGCCCAAACGGAACGGATGCTGCTGAGCCAGGCGCGGAACAGCGTACTGGGACGGCTGTGACCGGCGGAATCAAAAGCGCCGCGTGTAGATGGCGCCGCTGGCGTCCTGAAAAACGAGCAAGCCGGGCAGCACCCGCTGGAGCACGAGGCCTTCGACGATCGTGTCGCCCGGAGCGAAACGCTTACCCCCGATGAGCACCCGCGGGTTTTCTCCCGCCATCACGGCGCCGAGCGCCAGCATGCGGACTTTTTCGGCGAACACCGGCGAGGGCTCCACGGGTGCCGCCGCCAGGGCATCTGACTGAGCGTCGGTTCGAGCGGGAGCGATCGCGACCGGAACCGCCGCCTTCGGAGGCGGCAAAGGTCGAGCCGCCGACGCCGGCTTCGGCACCGCGACCGGGGGCGTTTTTCGTCCGAGGAAAAACCAGAGCCCAGAAGCGACCACGAGCAGGACTCCGGCGCCAATCGCTGGCAGCAGCCAACGGCGGCGAGCTTTTGCCGGCGCAGCGACGGCGGCGGACGGAGCCGCCGACTCCTCCCGCGGAGGGATGAATGGATTCGGTGGCTGCCCGGCGCGGATATCGGGGATCGCGTGGAGCGAAGCCTCGGGCTGCGCCTCGACCTTCCGGCCTTTCATCTTGGCGAGCGCTGTGGCGATGTGACTCACGACGCGAAGGAGAACTGAACCGGTGGGGCCTGAGAAGCCGCAAATTGCTCCCGCGCTACCTTTGGCAATCGTCACCGTGGCATGGCGTTGTTGGCTGCACCGTCGATCACTTCCGCACCCTTCCCGGCAATTACCGTTGCCGCCCAACCAGGCTTCGCGTTCCAGTATGTGCTAAACCGTCCACCAATCATGACTACGGAATCTCCCCCCGCCCCGTCTGCCGCCAAGAAAAAGCCCAGCCCCGACCGCTTCGGCAATGCCGGCGCGTCGCCCGACCCTTGGGAGGAGTGCGCCCGCCTCGAATACGGCGCCGACCGCAGTTACGCGTGGGCCGTCCGCGGTCAGGTGATCGCGACGCCACCCGACGGCCGCGCCCGCATCGAGGAGCGGTTGCTCAAATCGCTCGCCACGCCTGGCCGCACCGATGCCGGCCTCGCCTTCATCGGCCAGATGCTCGCACTCGTCGGCACCGCGAAAAGCGTGCCCGCGCTCGCGCCCCTGCTCCGGGACGCGAAAACGGCCGATTCCGCGCGTTTCGCGCTTGAGCCCATCACCGGCCCCGAGGCCGATGCCGCGTTCCGCGACGCCCTTGGCGCGCTCACCGGCCCGACGAAAGCCGGGGTCATCGGCAGCATTGCCGCCCGCGGCGATGCCACCGTCCGCCCCGCCCTCGCCGCGCTGAAGGACGCGGCCAACGAACCCGCCGTCGTGCGTGAAGCCGCCGCGCGCGCCCTCGCCCGCCTCGACCAACCGAAGTCCCCCACGCCATGAAACCCTCCCCCGCTTTCAGCCGCCGCCAGTTCCTCAAGACCTCGGCCTTCGCCACGGCCGCCGCCGCCACGCCGTTGATCCTGCCGTCACGCCTCCTCGGACAAAACGCGCCGAGCAAGAAAATCACCGTCGGCGTCATCGGTTGCGGCAACATCTCCGACAGCCACTTTCCGGTGCTGCTCGGTTATCCGGATTCCGTGCGCATCCTCGCGGTGTGCGATGTCGACCGCGACCGCCGCGATGCCGCCGCCGCGCGGGTGAACAAGGAATACGGCAATCGCGACTGCAAAACCTACGGCGATTTCCGCGAACTGAACCGCCGCTCCGACATCGACGTCGTTTTTGTTTTGTGCCCCGACCACTGGCACGCGCTCCTCGCGATCGATGCGATGCGGAACGGCAAAGATGTCTACGTCGAGAAACCGCTCACCCTCACGATTCACGAGGGCCGCGCGCTCGTCGATGCCGCCCGCAAGTACAACCGCGTCACGCAGACCGGGGCGCAGAGCCGATCGAGAAAGGGGTTTCGCGACGTGGCGGAATTCGTCCGCAACCACGGCCTCGGCAAACTCGAACGCATCGAGGTCGAGATCCCGCCGAACAACCGGTTTTGCGGCGCCACGTGGCAACCCGAGCCCGTGCCGGCCGGACTCGATTGGGACATGTGGCTCGGACCCGCACCGTGGCGGCCCTACACCTCCATCGGATGCCACTACAACTTCCGCTTCATTGCCGACAGCGCCTGCGGCCAGGTCACCAATTTCGGGGCCCACGGCCTCGACATCGCCCAGTGGGCGCTCGACATGGACAACAGCGGACCCGTCGAGGTCGAGGGGCACGGCGAATTCCCGAGCAGCGGCCTGTTCAGCAACGCGACGAAAATCGATTTCACGGTGCGCTACGCCAACGGCGTCCCGATGCGCTGCCGGACCTACTACGAGACCGGCGGCGCCACGGTGCGGTTTGTCGGCGAACGCGGCTGGCTCCACATCGCCCGGGACCGGGTGAACGCCTCCGACCCCGGCCTGCTGCGCGAAATGCAAGTGCCGAACAAGCCGATCCGGCTCACGCTCAGCACCAATCACCACGAGAATTTTTTCGAATGCGTGCGCTCGCGCCAACGGGCGATCTCCGACGTTGAAGCCGGCCATCGCTCGGCCACCGTCTGCAACCTCGGCCACATCGCGATGATGCTCGATCGCAAGCTGCGCTGGGATCCGGTGAAGGAGGAATTTCTCGGCGACGACATGGCCAACCGCCTCCGGACCCGCGCCATGCGCGGGCCGTGGTCACTGGCGTAGATTCGCTGGCGGCGCCAAACGGACGGTCCTCCTGCCGCTCGCTGCTGGGGGGCCTGGTGAATCCAGTTTGGTTTCAGTTGCTCCGCACGCGTCTTCCCGTCAGGCGAATCAGCCCGTCCTGCTGCACGTTGCGAAGAAGAATCCCAGCACGATGAGGATGGCTGCTACGCCGAATAGGATCAGCGCGAGCCGGAGCAACCCCCGCGTCGTAGCGGCGTCAATCGCCTTGGGGGGAACAATTCCAATGGCGGCACGTTCTTCCGCGGAGAGCACGCCCTTCTGCTCCAGACGGTCGAGCAGCGTTGCACGGTTCGCCGACAATGAGGCCCTATCCGGCATGGCGTATCGGGACAGTCATAGGCGTGCCGGAACTCGGCGGCACTGCCGAGCCCAAAGCCGCAACGACCTCTCATGCGCTCGTCCGTCCTCCCGGTTTTCATTCCCCTGTCCCCATTCCCCTGTCACGCCTCGGCGGAATCCATGAGGGCGCATCCGAGACAATCGATTTGGGACAGAGGAATGGGGACAGGGGAATCGAGACAGACGAGAAACAATCACCCGGGGTCAGCTCTGGGGTTGACGGACCGAACGTGAATCTTGCCGGTGCCAAAACCAACGTCTGCGAAACAGCACGGAGCCACGTTGCGGATTGTGCCGCCGGCCACTTTCGCTCTGATTCAGGGCGGCGGCTCCAACGGCTGTCGCGCTCAGGAACCCAAAACGGTCCGGCTGCCTTCTGTCCCCATGAAGAACCAAACATCACACCGCCTGGCCGCGTTGAGCGCGCTGCAGTTGCTCGCCGCGCGTGTGGGCGCCGAATTCACCGCTGGCTTCGCCACCGCGGACATCACGGCGCCCAACGGCTGGCGACGCGCGGGCGGCTATGAGCCCACGACCTGCCCCTTGCAGCCCGGCTGCGGTGAATCGCTCGTCGAGACGGCCGTGAAACTCTTGAACGAATTAAAACCATGAAAGTTCGTGTCCCGCTGCTCGCGCTAGTGGCCATTGCCCCGTTCGTCTCCGCGCGGGAGTTCCACGTCTCCCCCACCGGCAGCGCCGCCAACGACGGCACCGCCGCCCGGCCACTCCCGACCATCTCGGCCGCCGCCAAGGTCGCCCAACCGGGCGACACCATCACCGTGCATGCCGGCGTCTACCGCGAGCGGGTCACACCGCCGCGCGGGGGCGAATCCGACACCCGGCGCATCGTCTACCAGGCCGCTGCCGGCGAACAGGTCGTGATCAATGGATCGGAGGTCGTGCGCGGGTGGAAACGCTTCATGGGCGATGTGTGGAAGGCGACCCTGCCCAATTCGTTCTTCGGTCGCTATAATCCCTACAAGGATCTGATCAACGGCGACTGGTTCACCGACAAGGGCCGGCCGCATCACACCGGGGAAATCTACCTCAACGGTAAATCACTCTACGAAACCCACCTGCTGGAAAACGTGCTCAATCCCCGGCCCCACCGCGACAGCCGCGACCAGGAGGCCTCGACCTGGACCTGGTTCGGCGAGGTCGATGATCAGAACACGTATCTCTACGCCAACTTCCACGGCCGGGATCCCAATGCGGAACTCGTCGAGATTAACGTCCGCGACGCCTGCTTCTACCCGGACAAACCCGGGTGCGATTACATCACCGTGCGCGGCTTCCGCATGGCCCACGCGGCGACGCAATGGGCCGCCCCCACGGCCGAGCAGATCGGTCTCATCGGCACGCACTGGAGCAAGGGCTGGATCATCGAGCACAACGTCATCAGCGACTCAAAGTGCTCCGGCATCACCCTCGGCAAGGACCGCCAGACCGGCCACAACGTCTGGAACGCCGATCGCAGCAAGGACGGCGCGCTGCACTATAACGAGGTCATCGACCGCGCGCTCGCGATCGGCTGGGCCAGGGAAAAGATCGGCTCCCATATCGTCCGGCACAATGTCATCTCCGACTGCGAGCAGACCGGCATCTGCGGCAGCCTGGGCGCTGTGTACAGCCAGATCACGGACAACCACATCTACAACATCTGGGCGAAGCGGCAGTTCGCCGGCGCGGAAATGGGCGGCATCAAACTCCACGCCGCCATCGACGTCCTGATCGCGCGCAACCGCATCCACAACACGGGGCGCGGCCTGTGGCTGGACTGGATGGCCCAGGGCACGCGCGTGACCCGCAACCTCTGTTACGACAACACGACCGACGACCTCTTCGTCGAGGTGAACCACGGGCCGTTTCTGGTCGACAACAACGTCTTCCTCTCGCCCACCAGCCTCCGCGACTGGTCGCAGGGCGGCGCGTACGCCCACAACCTCTTCACCGGAGTGATCGACTGCGGCCAGGAACTGCGGCGCTTCACGCCTTTTCACCCCGCCCACGCCACGTCCGTCGCCGGCCGTACCAACATCCCGGGTGGCGACAACCGCTGGTACAACAATATTTTCGTGGGCGGCCCGACCGAGGCCGTCCGGCCAAATGACGCGAGCGCAAAGGCGCGCGCGCGCTTTGTCGGCTTCGGCCTCTGGGTCTACGATACGCGCGAACACACCTCACCGGCCGGCGGCAACGTCTACTATCGCAGCGCCCGGCCGTCCGCCGCGGAAACCGGTGCGGTTACACTGCCGCAGATCGACCCGCAGGTGAAACTCGTCGAGGAGGGCGAGCGGGTGTTTCTGCAAGCCCGGTTCGACTCCGGATTCGGGTCGGCGGCGACGAAGCGCGTCAGCACTGAACGCCTCGGCCGGGCGCGCGTGTCCAACCTGCCCTTCGAAAATTCCGATGGTTCACCGGTCGTGATCGACACCGACTACTTCGGCCAGAAGCGAAGCGAAGCCAGCCCCTCCTCCGGACCGTTCGAAAATCCCGGCGTGGGCCAGTTGAAGCTCAAGGTGTGGTGAGGTTTTCCCCGGCGGCCGGGGAAAACCTCAGAACTTCCACTCCGCCCCCGCAAACGCGCCGGCTCCGAGCGCCGGGTAGCCGTTTACTTCCTCATACTTTTCACCCAGGAGGTTTTCGATCCGGGCCTTCAGCGTGCACCGGGCGCTGACCTGCCACGCGGCATAGAGGCGCACGACCGTGTAATCCTCGCCGTCGATGGTGCGATAGGTGCTCGCATCCACGTCGCGACGCCGGGCGGCAAACACCACGCCGGCGCCCCCGCTCATGCCGCGCCCGAAATCGCGCCACGCATCCGCGCTCGCGCCGTGCCGCGGGCGGCGCAGGAGCCGCGTACCCGCCGTGAGATTCACCGCCTCGAGATAGGTGTAGCTGACACGCAGACCGGCGGCGCCCGGCAACGCGACGTGAGCCGAAAGCTCGGCGCCGCGGGTGCGGGCGCGCTGGATGTTTTCCACGCTCCGGAAATTCGCCGTGCTCGCGATCAGATTCGTGAAGTCCGTCTCGAACCACGTCCCGCTGACGGTGCCGCGCTTCCCCGGCAGAGTGTAGTCGACCCCGGCGTCCCAGCCCCGCGCCTTTTCCGGGCGCAGCGCCGGATTGCCCTGGTAGAACGCGCTGGTGCCATAAAGATCGAGGAAGCTCGGTGAACGAAAGGCCGTGCCGTAACTCGCGCGGAGCTTGAACGCGCGCTGCGCCAGGAGCCACGCGGCCGTCGCGCGTCCCGTCGTCGCGCGGCCAAACGTGTCGAAATCGTCGCTCCGCAGCCCGCCCGTGAGGAACACGTCATCGCGCGGCGTCCACTCGTCCTGCGCGAAAATCGCGAGCAGGCCCTGCTTCTTGTTGATGTCGCCGAAGCCGGTGTTGCGGGTGTGGTTGGCCTCGGCGGTCAGGCCGGCCGTGGCCCGATGACGCTCGACGCCGGTGTAGCTGGACTGCGTATCGAACACCGCGCGGCGGTTCTTCACCACCGTGAACGCCGTGGCGCGCCCGGCCCGCGGACTCTCGGCCACGAACCGCCGATCCTGCCCGCCGACGACGGCGCGGCCAGTCCAGGCCTCGGCCAGTTTCACATCGGCAAACGCCGTCGCCAGCAGGTTTTCCTCCCGGGTCTCGTTGTCGGGATCATGGGTAAAGCGATCGCCGGGATCGCCATAAACGCCGTGAAACCAGCGGACCGTGCCGCCGATCGCGATGCGCCCGTTTACCTGCCGATCGAGCCGCAGCGTCGCGTTGGCCGAAGCGAAGGAATTGTTGGGCCGCTCGTTGTCGGTGTGACCGCCCTGCAACGAAAAATTCCACGCGTTCGCACCGCGCTCGCCCTGCGCCGCGATCGCGCCCTGCACCGTGCCGAAGCTGCCGGCCTCCGCCGACAGGCGTGCGGTCGCTGCGCCCGTGCCGCGTTGCGCGCGGAGCGAAACCACGCCGCCCATCGCCTCGCCCCCGTAAAGCGTGCTCTGCGGTCCGTGCGCAATTTCGAGACTGTCGCACGCGCTGACACACGCGCCGCCGAGAAACACGGCGTAGTCGGTGTTCGGATCGTTCAGCCGGACCCCGTCGACGAGAAACAGGGTTTGGTTCGAATTCGCGCCGCGCAGGAAGAGCGACGCGAGGGCGCCGCCCGCCCCGGACGCGAAGAGCGGCGTGCCGGCCGCAGACCCGAGCGCACCAGCCAGCGAATTGATCTGCCGGCGCGCGAGATCGGCGGCGGAAATGACGTCGACCACCGAGCCGAGCGTCTGCGGTTCGGCCGGGGTGCGGGTGCCCGTCGTGATGAACGGCGCGAGTTGTTGCGGCGGCGTTTGCGCGCGATTCGCGATCGGCCCCAGCAGGAGGCCAAGGACGAGTACGAATGGCCGCGGGAATATCGCCGGCCGGAAAATGGATTTCATGGTGTCTGCAGTCTGGCGGAGGCAAGAGCAGAACCACCCGCCGCCACCGGCGAAGGCACCACTCTCACGCTTCATTGCTTGCGATGAAGTTTTCGCGAGCGACCTGCGCTCTGCCGAAAGGCAGATGGCCGAACGCGTGAGGATTGCCGGGGCAGATGTTCGGACTCCGCATTTGCGCACGCCGCGCGCGCAAATCTCAAAATTCCGAACTCCAGAATGGCAAAAATGGGCGGCACACCAGGCCAAGAACAAATTTGAAATTCGGAATTTGAGATTTGCGCGCCACCGCGCGCCTCCTCGCCCCTCGCCTTCACCTCCGGTCGAAACCGGAGATTGGCTTTGCGCACGCCAGGAGTTGGCGCGCTTGGGGTCTGTGATGCGATACCGCAGCGCAACTGTGGCCGGTTCTCACGGCCTTCCCTGCTGACCGGAATGGAAAAAGAACGACGGGCACACGCACGCCACTCCCACCCCGGGGCGACGGCAAGCCCAATCTAGAAAAGGACGCATCAACGAATTCCTATGCGTCGATATGTTTCTTGCCAAAGGTTTCAGGCTTCGTACCGTTTGCCCGGATGAATCCCGCCGCCCAACACCCGCCCGAATCCGCCGCCCAGGCGTTTCGGGACTTGTTCGCCTCGCGCCTCGTGGTGCTCGACGGCGCCATGGGCTCGATGATTCAGACCTTGAAGCTCAGCGAAGCGGATTTCCGCGGCCAGAGGTTCAAGACGCACCCCCACGATCTGCAGGGGAACAACGACCTGCTCGCCCTCACCCGCCCTGACGCGATCGAGCAAATCCACCGCGATTACTTCGCCGCCGGGGCCGACATCGTCGAGACCAACACCTTTAGTTCCACGAGCATCGCGCAGGCGGATTACCAACTCCAGACGGTCGTCACGGAACTCAATCTGGCCGCCGCCGCATGTGCCCGCCGCGCCGCCGCCGCCGCCGAAGCCGCCACGCCCGGCCGGCGTTGTTTTGTCGCCGGCGCGATCGGCCCCCTGAACCGCACGCTGTCGATGTCACCCGACGTCAACCGCCCGGACTATCGCGCCGTCACGTGGGATCAGGTGGTGGCCGCCTACGCCGAGCAGATTCGGGCGCTGCTGGACGGCGGGGTGAATGCCCTCCTGGTCGAGACGATCTTCGACACGCTCAACGCCAAGGCGGCGCTCTTCGCCATCGAGACCATCTTCGAGGAACGCGGCGCCGCGGCCCGCGTTCCCGTGATGATCAGCGTGACCATCACCGACGCCTCCGGTCGCACGCTGTCGGGTCAGACGATCGGCGCCTTTTACAACAGCGTCACCCATGCGCAGCCGTTTTCCGTCGGAATCAATTGCGCGCTCGGAGGCCGCGCCATGCGGCCCTATGTCGAGGAACTCGCCCGGATCGCCGGTTGCTACGTCACGTGCTACCCGAACGCCGGTTTGCCCAATGCCTTCGGCGGCTACGACGAGACTCCCGCCGAAATGGCGGCGGTGCTCGGCGACTTCGCGGCCAACGGCTGGCTCAACGTCGTCGGCGGCTGCTGCGGCTCCACCCCCGAGCACATCGCGGCGATCGCCCGGGCCGTCCGCGGGCTCGCACCGCGTCAGATCCCGGAGACGTCGCCGGTCATGCGCCTCAGCGGGCTGGAGGCCCTGGCGGTCGCATGACTCGAACCAGAGGTCGGAGATCAAAAGTCTGAGGCCAGAAGTTCCATCGGACTCCAAACCTCGCGACCCAACCTCTGCGCATCGGCATCTGATTACTGATCTCTGACCTCTGTCCTTCGTCCTCCGACTTCCGTCCTCTGACCTCCGTCCTCCGCCTTGAATTCCGCCGCTTCCTCCTTCCTCGTCATCGGCGAGCGCACCAACATCACCGGCTCGCCCAAGTTCGCCAAGGCGATCAAGGCCGGCGACTGGGATGGCTGCCTCGCGATTGCGCGCCAGCAGGTCGAGAGTGGCGCCAACGTCCTCGACATCAATGTCGACGAGGCGCTCATCGACGGCGAGGCGACGATGGTGAAGTTTCTCAACCTGATCGCCGCCGAGCCGGAAATATC
This sequence comes from Opitutaceae bacterium, assembly GCA_044344465.1. Taxonomy (GTDB): domain Bacteria; phylum Verrucomicrobiota; class Verrucomicrobiia; order Opitutales; family Opitutaceae; genus ER46. The sequence continues at coordinate 5,256 of JBIJCX010000180.1, read as the reverse complement.
GCGCGTGCCCATCATGGTCGATTCGTCGAAATGGACCGTGCTCGAGAAGGGCCTGCAGTGCCTGCAGGGCAAGGGCATCGTCAACTCCATCTCGCTCAAGGATGGCGAGGCCGAGTTCCTCCATCGCGCCCGGCTCGTCCGCAGGTATGGCGCCGCCGCCGTCGTGATGGCGTTCGACGAGCAGGGCCAGGCCGCCACGCGTGACGAAAAAGTTCGCATCTGCACCCGCGCCTACCGCCTCCTCACCGAGCGCGCCGGCTTTCCCGCCGAGGACATCATCTTCGATCCCAACATCCTGACCGTCGCCACCGGCATCGAGGAGCACAACAATTACGCGGTCGATTTTTTCGAGGCCACGCGGCTCATCAAGCAAACGCTCCCGCGCGCCAAGGTCAGCGGCGGCGTGTCCAACGTGTCGTTTTCCTTCCGCGGCAACAATCCCGTGCGCGAGGCGATGCACACCGCGTTTCTCTATCACGCGATCAAGGCCGGCATGGACATGGCGATCGTCAACGCGGGCATGCTCGGGGTTTATCAGGAAATCGCGCCCGATCTCCTCGAGCGGGTCGAAGACGTGCTCCTCAACCGCCGGCCCGACTCCACCGAACGCCTCACGGCCTTCGCCGATGCGCTCAAGGAGCGCCCCGGCGAAGGCATCTCAAATCTCAAATCACAGATTTCAGATGCCGACGCCTGGCGGCGGGCCTCCGTCGAAGCGAGGTTGAGCCACGCGCTGGTCAAGGGCATCGACGCCTTCGTCGACGCCGACACCGAGGAGGCCCGCCGGAAATACCCGCGCCCGCTCGACATCATCGAGGGACCGCTGATGGATGGCATGCGCGTCGTCGGCGATCTCTTCGGCGCGGGCAAGATGTTTCTCCCCCAGGTGGTGAAATCTGCGCGCGTGATGAAGAAATCCGTCGCCTACCTCACGCCGTTCATGGAGGAGGAAAAACGCCAGCACGTCGCCGCCGGCGGCACCGCGCGGGCCAACGGCCGCGTCCTGCTCGCGACCGTGAAGGGCGATGTCCACGACATCGGCAAGAACATCGTCGGCGTCGTACTCGCCTGCAACAACTACGAGGTCACCGACCTCGGCGTCATGGTGCCGGCCGCCAAGATCCTCGCCACCGCGCGCGAGAAGCAGGTGGACGTCATCGGCCTGTCCGGCCTCATCACGCCGTCGCTCGACGAGATGGTGCACGTCGCGAAGGAGATGACGCGCCAGGGCTTCACGGTGCCGTTGCTCATCGGTGGCGCCACGACGAGCCCGGCGCACACGGCGGTGAAGGTCGCGCCCGAGTATGCGTATGGGGTCGTCCACGTGCTCGATGCTTCGCGCGTCGTCAATGTCGTCTCGGCCCTGCTCTCGCCGGAGCAGAAGCCGGCCTATCTGGTCGACATCGTGGCGAAGCAGGATCGGCAGCGCGAAGAGTTCGCCGCCCGCCGCAACAAGCGGCCGCTCCTCCCGCTCGGCGAGGCCCGGGCGCGCCGGCAGACTTTTGATTGGGCGAACGCCGATATTCCGCGGCCGGAGTTTTTGGGGACGCGGGTTTTCACGAGCGATCAGCCGTCAGCGATCAGCGGTCAGCAAGAAGCTGAAAGCCGATCGCTGAATGCTGATCGCTCGGGCGAATTTCTGCCCTTGGCAGAAATCGCCCGCTACATCGACTGGGGTCCGTTCTTCAGCGCCTGGGAACTGCACGGCCGCTATCCGGATATCCTGACCGATGCGGTCGTCGGCGTGGAGGCGACCAAGCTTTTCGACGACGCCCGCAGCCTGCTCGCCCGCATCGTCGCCGAGAGGCGTTTCACCGCGAAAGCAGTCATCGCGTTCTGGCCCGCGAACGCCGTGGGTGACAGCATCGAAGTTTACGCCGACGAATCGCGGAGCCGCGTGCTCGCATCGTTTCACTGCCTGCGCCAGCAACTCGAAAAGCCCGCGGATCAGTGCAATCATTCCCTCGCCGATTACATCGCGCCGCGCGACTCGGGCCGGCTCGATTATATGGGTGGCTTTGCGGTCACGGCCGGCCACGGCGTGGAGACGTTCGCCGCCGCCTTTCGCGCGGCCCAGGACGACTATTCCGCCATCATGGTGCAGGCGCTGGGCGATCGGCTGGCCGAGGCCCTGGCTGAACTCATGCACCGGCGCGCGCGCGAATTCTGTGGCTACGGCCGGACCGAGAACCTCGCGATGCCCGATATCATCCGGGAAAAATACCGCGGCATCCGGCCAGCGCCGGGTTATCCTGCGTGCCCCGACCACACCGAGAAACCCACGCTCTTCCGCCTCCTCGGCGCCGAGGCCGCGACCGGCATCACGCTGACCGAGAGCTGTGCCATGGATCCGGCCAGCAGCGTGAGCGGAATGTATTTCAACCATCCCGAATCGAAGTACTTCGCGGTGGGAAAAATCGGCCGGGACCAGATTGCCGACTATGCCGCAAGAAAAGAGATTTCCGTTCCCGAGGCGGAAAAATGGCTCGGGCCCTATCTGGATTACGATCCCGCCTGACCCAGGCGTTCAATTGCCGGGACCCCGTCCGGAAGTTCCCGGCCCCTTTGGACCATCAGCTCCGATTCGACCAGTCCACGTCATCCGCTCGTCGCAACTTTTTCTGATTTCGCGTGTTCTCCCGGCACGTCCACCCCGGCAGCAAACGCCGGGTTGAATTCTGATTCCTCCTAACCACAGTCCGACCCCATGAATCCAATTCCTCCTCCGCTCCTCTCGACCCAGATGCACGAAGTCGACTTCAAGATCCATGGCGACGACATGCAGTTCGTCGAAATCGAGCTGGATCCAGCGGAGGCCGTCGTGGCCGAAGCAGGCGGCATGATGTTCATGGATGAAGGCATCGCGATGGAGACGATTTTCGGGGACGGATCCCCTCGCAGCAGCGGCGGCGGATTCATCGGCGCGCTGATGGGCGCGGGCAAGCGGCTGCTCACCGGGGAGTCGCTCTTCATGACGGTGTTTCAGAACCAGGGCGCCGGGAAAAAGCGCGTGGCGTTTGGCGCGCCTTATCCGGGGAAAATCATTCCGGTCCACCTGCGCGATCTCGGCGGCGAACTCATCACGCAAAAGGACTCATTTCTGTGCGCCGCCAAGGGCGTCAGCATCGGCATCGCGTTTCAGAAGCGGCTCGGCACCGGCCTGTTTGGCGGCGAAGGCTTCATCATGCAGCGCCTCACCGGCGATGGCTGGGCCTTCATCCACGCGGGCGGCACGCTCTACGAACGAACGCTGGCTCCGGGCGAAGTGCTGCGCGTCGACACGGGGTGCATCGTGGGATTTCAGCCGACGATTGATTACGACATCCAGTTTGTCGGCGGCATCAAGACGGCGCTCTTCGGTGGCGAGGGCCTCTTCTTCGCCACCTTGCGCGGTCCGGGCAAAATCTGGCTGCAATCCCTGCCGTTCTCGCGCCTCGCCGGCCGCATCGTCGCCGCGGCGCCGCGAACCGGCAGCGGTGGCCGGGAAGAAGGCTCCGTCCTCGGCGGTCTCGGCCGCATGATGGACGGCGACAATTCCTAAGCGCAGACGCGCGCTCAGAGCGCGCGTCCCCACCCAGGGAGCCATACCTGCGTCCTTTGGCTTTTTGACTGAAGGCCCGGCCGGTGGCCGCGCTGCCCGCTCCCCGAGCGGCCCTACAACCTGAAGCCATCTGGGACGGTCCTCCGTTCCGCCGGTCCGCGCAGCGGACCTTGCTAAAGAGGCGCTTGCCGCCGCCCTCTTCGGCAGGCCCAGATTCCCGCCGGCCTCGGCGTGCAACCCAATCGAAAGCTGCGCCTCTTTAGCTCACAAAAACTTCGCGATGTCCGGCAGGCGTTTCGCCCTGCGCCCGGCGGCGTCACGCACGAAATAGGGATCTTCCTCCGGCTTGGCTTCGACCTCCTCTTCGCCCTCGGTTTCCTCCTGCTCGTCGATCTCCTCACCCGCGGCGTCGGTGAACACCCAGTCCTGCTCGTCATCAAACACGTGCGACATCCGCCGCGCCTGCGGATCGAGGATGAGCGCCGGGTTGTGCACGCGGCCGCCTTTCACCTGTTCGAACAGGCAGGGATAGAACCGCTTCTTGAAATAGGTGAGAAAGCCGCTCAGCCATTTGTTCTCCACCCCCTCGCGCTTGTTCAGCAGCACAACATCCGAGAAGTGCACGCAGGCCTCGTACCACGCGAGCAAGGGCGGGTTCTTCTCCGCCAGTTGGCAGTTTACGAGGCAAATTGTCCGCGCCACCTGACCGCCCTGCGCGTCGAGCCAGACCTTGAGCGACTCAATCTGCTCCACCGGGTTTTGCCGGCCATCGGCGATGAAGAATATCCGCGTCACGTCGCCGGGCAGGACACCCTCAATCCGGTCCTCGCGCCACGCCCAGCGGGTAATCCGCGGCAGCCGGGCCTCGAAGTCGTCCGGGACTTCCGATTCCGCCAGCAGCACGGCTGCGCGGTCGCCCTCCTCCAGACCAGCCTCGATCAAATCGGCGAGCACCTCTCGCCGGCCTGAGCCGGCCGCGCCGAGGATCAAATACAAGAGTGGCTTTTCGGAAGAAGTCATGTTCGCAAGAGTGGGATGTCCGCCGGCAGGCGACGGCAGCCACCGTAGGCAGCGGCCCACCGGCCTGCAAGCCGGCTCCCGGCGAATTCAGAACTTGAACGTTCCGCACTGCGCACTTTGGCGCAGCCAGTGATCGACAAGTACGAGGGCCGCCATCGCCTCGACGATGGGGACCGCGCGCGGCACGACGCAGGGATCGTGCCGACCCCGGCCGATGAGCTCGGTTTCGGCGCCGTGGACGTCCACGGTCCGCTGCGACTGGAGAATCGTCGCGGTCGGCTTGAAGGCCACGCGAAACACGATCTCCTCGCCGTTGCTGACGCCGCCCTGGGTGCCGCCGCTCCGGTTCGTCGCCGTGCGCACCCGGCCATCGCGCGATTCGAAGACATCGTTGTGCTCGCTGCCGCGCAGCCGCGCGCCGGCAAATCCGCTGCCGAGTTCAAAACCCTTCGTCGCGGGCAGCGAAAGCATCGCCTTCGCCAGATCCGCCTCCAACCGATCAAACACCGGCTCGCCCAACCCCGGCGGCACGCCGCGCACCCGGCATTCGATGATGCCGCCCACCGAATCGCCCTCGGCCCGCACCGCCTTGATTCGCTCGATCATCTTTTCGGCCGTGGGTCCGTGCGGACAGCGCACCGGGGTGGCCTCGACTTCCGCCAGCGTCGGAAAGCCCTCCAAGGCCCCGGCTGGCA
>JBIJCX010000518.1:0-4760 GCA_044344465.1 Opitutaceae bacterium | reverse complement strand
TTTCGAATGCGGGCACGAGGACGTGCCCGCCCACCACTGACACCAGTGGCAAGAAACTGATTTGCACCCCAGCCCGCGGGGCGTGAAGAACCGCGTTGAGTTTGCGCCGTGTTTTGGTCTCGTTTCACCACCACATGCCGGCCCAACCGATTCGTTTCTACCACCGCTACAAGAAGACCATGGCGGTCGAGCAGATGTACGGGGCGTTTTGGGTCCGCGCCGCCTACGAGAATCCCATCGGCCGGTTCCTGGTCTGGCTGCTGGTGCGGCGCGCGATTTTCTCCAAGTGGTACGGCTACAAGATGAATCAGCGCGCGAGCGCCCTGCGGGTCCTGCCCTTCATTGCCGAATACGATCTCGACGCTGACGAATTCGCGAAGTCGCCCTTCGACTACAAGACCTTTAACGAATTTTTCTACCGCGCGCTCAAGCCCGACGCCCGGCCCATCGCCCCGGGCGATCGCATCGCCGTCTTCCCGGCGGACGCCCGCCACCTCGCCTTTCCCGACGTCGACGCGGCCGCGGGATTTTATGTGAAAGGCTTCAAGTTCACGCTGGCCGATTTGCTCGGTGACGCCGCGCTCGCGGAGAAATTCGCCGGCGGCGCGATGCTCATCTCGCGGCTCTGCCCCGTGGACTATCACCGTTTCCACTTTCCGGTGGCGGGCACACCGGACGAGTCGCGGCGCATCGACGGCTGGCTGTACTCGGTCAGCCCGGTGGCGCTGCGCCGGAATATTCGCTATCTCGTGATTAACACCCGCGAGGTCACGCGGATCGACTCCCCGGCGTTTGGCGCCGTGGCGATGGTCGAGGTCGGCGCCACCAACGTCGGCAGCATCCGGCAGGGCTTCCAGCCCGGCCGTGCGATCGCGAAGGGCGCGGAGAAGGGCTTGTTCGCGTTCGGCGGTTCCTGCGTGATCACCCTGTTCCAGCGCGGGCGAATCCGGTTCGACGCCGATGTCGTGGCCCAGAGCGCCGAGTGCGTCGAGACCTACGCCAAGATGGGCGATCGCCTGGGCGAGGCCCCGTGAGGCGTGGCAAATTTCAGAATCTGGAATGCTCCCACGCGGAGGCGCGGAAACGCGGGGCAATCCGTCGCGTTCTCCGTGGCTCCGCGAGAGAATCCGGCCGCAGACACAAAGACCTTGAGATGGTCCCGTCGTCCGTGGTCTGTTGTCCTTGGTCCCTTTCCCTTGGTCCCTCCCCCTTGGTTTTCCCCCGCACTCCCTTCCCTCCGTGCTCAAGATTTCTATTCGCATCGTTCTCACCGTTGGTTTTGCTCTGGCCGCCGCGCGGGCGCCCGGGCCGGCGTTTCCCTTTGCCGAGGCGACCATCGACGATCTGCAGGCCCGCATGGCGGCCGGCACGCTGACGGCACGCGAGCTGACGGCGGCGTATATCCAGCGCATCGCCGAGATCGATCAGGCCGGCCCCACGCTCAAGGCCGTGATCGAGCTGAACCCCGACGCGCTGGCGATCGCGGATAAACTCGACGCCGAGCGCCAGGCGGGCCGGGTGCGCGGGCCGCTGCATGGCATCCCGATTCTGCTCAAGGATAACATCGCGACCGCGGATCGGATGGAAACCACCGCGGGCTCCCTCGCCCTGGTCGGCGCGAAGCCGCTGCGCGATGCGCCGCTCGTCGCGCGTCTGCGCGAGGCGGGAGCGGTCATGCTCGGGAAGGCGAATTTGAGCGAATGGGCGAATTTTCGCGGTGAACGATCTGTCAGCGGCTGGAGCGCGCGGGGCGGGCAGACGCGCAATCCCTACGTGCTGGATCGCTCGCCCTCGGGCTCGAGTTCGGGCTCGGCCGTCGCGGTGGCGGCGAACCTGTGCGTCGCCGCGGTGGGCACGGAGACGAACGGATCGATCGTTTCGCCGGCGTCCGCTTGCGGCGTCGTCGGGCTCAAACCCACGGTCGGGGTGGTGAGCCGCAGCGGGGTGATCCCGATCGCCGCCACCTATGACACCGCGGGCCCGATGACCCGCACGGTGCGCGATGCCGCGCTCGTGCTCTCGGCCCTGGCGGGGAAGGATGCGCAGGATGCCGCGACTGAAACGCTGCCGGCGGAATTGTCGGGAAAACTTGCGGCGCCGTTGCCCGCGAGGGCGCTCAAAGGCGCGCGGATTGGCGTGGTGCGCGCGGCCAACTCCCGGCCTCACCTCGACGAAGTGTTGGCGACGGCGCTCGGCGAGTTGCGGACGGCGGGGGCCGAGGTGATCGAGGTGGGTGAGTTTCCCGGGCTCGCCAGCACCAGCGGCCCGCGAATCGACGTCATGCTCTACGAGATGAAAGCGGGCATCGACGCGTACCTCGCCGAGCTCGGGCCGAAATCGCGCATGAAGACGATGACCGATCTCATCAAGTTCAACGACGAGCACTGGGCGCAGGAGCAGCCCTTGTTTGGCCAGCAGTATTTTATGCGCGCGCAGGCCAAGGGGCCGCTCACGGAGCCGGCGTATCTCGCGGCGCGGGCGAAGTGCTGGCAGGTCGCCCGCACCGAGGGCATCGATGCGTTGATGGATCGGCATCGCCTCGATGCGCTGCTTTCGATCTCGAACCCGCCGGCGGGCCTGATTTCCCGATCGGCGGGGGTCGATCCGATTTTTGGGGCGAAAGGTTCCGGTGGCGTTGTCGGTTCATCGCCCGCGGCGATGGCGGGTTATCCCTGCGTGACGGTGCCGTTCGCTGAAATCTCGGGGCTGCCCATCGGGCTCTTGTTCTCCGGCCGCGCGTGGAGCGACGCGCGCCTGCTCGCGCTCGCCGCCGACTTCGAGGGCCGCCTGCCGGCGCGGCGCGAGCCGAAATTCCTCCCCACCGTGGTGCGGTAGGGAGGGGCGACCCGCTCCGCGATGCGCGTCGAATCACGCCGTCCCGCCACTCCCGATTTCATCCACCCTGGCAGAGCTCAACTGAGTTGATGCCAGTCCCACTGTTGGGCAAAGAAAAATGGCTTTTCGAATGGGGCGTGCCAAATTAAGAGCATGACACGTGTGCAAGCACTCAAGAAAGAAGCCTTGAGCCTGACGGACGCTGAGCGAGCCGTTCTCGCTTCGGATCTTCTCGAAACATTGCCGGCCGTGCTATCGGACGCCGATGAAGGAATCGCCGAAGCGTTGCGCCGGGATGTGGAATTGGAAGCGGACCCTTCGACTGGCATCGAGTGGCCAGCGTTGAAGAAAGCGCTGGGCCGATAAGCGATGGCGCTGATCTTTCATCGACTCGTCCAAAAAGATTTGCGTGCGGTCCTGCAGTATTACGAAGAGGAAGGCGGCACGGGTTTGGCCGATCGGTTCTTCGCAGAACTCGATGCTCTCAATGGCGAGATTGAGCGTGAACCCCAAAGGTTCCATCCTGCCGCACATGGTCTGCGCCGCGCGAATTTAACGCGATTTCCCTATCACCTGCTATTCCGGGAAGTGACAGCTGGCGTTCGCGTTCTGGTTTTACGGCATCACAAGCGGCATCCACGGTTTGGTTCCGAACGGAAATAAAAGGCCAACCCGGAGAGTACAGCCAATGCCGGGATCTGTCACGCCGCGTGCTTCTGGCGATCGATGGGGTCAACCTAGCCTTGATTCCCACGGGAGCAAGGACGGCTAACGAAGGCGCGGTGTGCGTCAGCCGAAGGAGAGTTTGAGGCGGCGACCGCCCCACCACGGGACGGCGACATTGGTTTCGGCAAAACCAGCATCGACCAAGAGGGGGTTGTGCGCGCGTTTGCCAAATTGGACCATCACTTCATCGTCGGAGATTCTGACCCTGGCGGATGCTTCCACGAAGTCGCGGAAGATGTGGCGGGATTCGGCCGTGGCGTAGGCGCCGCCGATCTTTTCGCCGAGCATCCGATAGAGGCTGCTGCCCATCAGGGTGAGCTGCAGGTCACAGTTCACTTTGAGCGCGACGGCGGAGGACAGGGCGTCCATGTGGAAGAAGTCGATGCCGTCGGAGATGCTGTTTTCGATGAGCATGCGCTTGGCATAGTGCTCAATTAGATCCGCCGCCCCGCGTTGGAGTTGGTTGGTCAGCAGCAGCGTCGGTTCCTCGTGACCCAGGTCGGTGATGGTGAGTTGGCGCAACTCCCCGGTATAGTCCTCCAGGGTGATGCGTTGGTCGATGATCCGCGGCGTCCGATAGGCTCGGGTGACACTTTTGAGTTCAATTTGCCGCCACGCGGAGGCGGGCGTGTTTTCGATGTCGGCCATCAGTTTGGCGCTGCGCCGACGTAAAGTGATAAAACGGATGCCCTGCTGATTGAGGACATCGAGCTTGGCATAGGTGGTCAGCTTCGAGTCGAAGATGAGTTCCTCCGGTCGGTGACCGGTCCGGTCCTGCCAGAACTTCACAAAGCGCAATATCTCGTCGTTCTGCTCGTCCTTGCGGATGTCGGCGTTGGCGTAGCAGAAGACCCGCCGTTCAGCGTCCTGGGCCAGAAACGCCAGGATGCCCTTCTGGCTGCGACTGTGCTTGGACACGTAGTGTTTCTCGACCAAGGTGGTGGACGGACGCATCCTCGGTCTCGTGGCGGCCTACCTCAAACAAGGCGTGATGGAAGAGGGCAAGGGCTGGAGTCCGACGGAATGCGGCACCCCCCAGGGTGCCGTCGTCAGTCCGCTGCTGGCTAACCTCTATCTGAACGCGCTGGACTGGAAGCTGCGCCTCGCCGGTTGGGAACTGGTGCGCTATGCGGACGATTTTGTCGTCCTGGGCCGTACCCGGGAACAAGCCGAGGAGGTGTTGGCCACGGTCCAGCAGT
>JBIJCX010000020.1:0-50352 GCA_044344465.1 Opitutaceae bacterium | reverse complement strand
CACCGACGCGGCGAGTGAAAAAGGGCCAATTTCGTAACGGAGGAAAATATCCAGGCCACGGTCGAGGCTTATCTTCCAGCCGGTGTCGGTCGTGATGCTTCGGGCGTGGATTGTGTCGTTTGCCGAGGAAGGGAATGGCGCCAAAGCGGCCATACAGGTAGCCTTTGTCGATCTTCAGGTCGGTACGAACCTTGAAATCAGATAGCGAGTAAAGCGAAGTCGCGCCTTCATGGTCTTTCTCGGTAAACCAGAGTTCGTCGCGCCTGAGCAGGCTCAAATCCATCAGATTGGATTCGTGCGTCGTGACGATGATCTGCCTGCCATTGCCTTTGCAGGCGTGGAGGAAGAACTCGATGAATTTACGTGATAGCAGCGGATGCAGGCTGCGGTCGATCTCGTCGATGACGTAAACTTTCTTTTCCGACCTCAGTTGAAAGAGCGCGGGGAGTAAATGGGTGAGCCTTCGCGTGCCATCGGACTCTTCGTCGAAGGGCAAGGTGACCGTCTTTTCTCCCTCGGTACCATGTTCCGCGCGGATGGAGCGGAGAGTTAGCCGCGCGCCGGCACCTTCAGCTTGGTGCGAATGTGCAACGTCACCTCCTGGACATCGAACAGCACAAAGTGGCCGACCTTGTGATAAGGAATTCGCCTGAGTTTGGTCCATGAGCGGAGCGTGCGGATCGACGGCTCGCGACCAGTGGGGAAGATCCCGCAGTGCCGGAGGCCGTTGATGTCAGTGAGCGTGGAGGAGACAGTTGGTGAAGTGGTTGGTGTTTCCATGCACCTGGTGACACACGTCAACTCGCCCTCCGCTCCTCCTTTTCCGGCGTCGGGAATGGCACCGGCGCAGTACTTTCGACGCCCTCGTCAACTGGGACTGGTGTGGGTTTTCGCTCGGGCATGATTCCAAAAAACAGCTCCGCGTCGGCAGGATCTTTCAGGTCGAGGTAGTGCTTGCGGATGATGCTTTCGGAATTGCCGGCCTGGAGCGCGGCTTCGCCGATGGAGCGAAACTTTGCGACGAACATAGAGATGTAGGAATGGCGCATCACGTCGTGGGTCAGGTCGAACTTCTCGACCGCCTTTTCGCGCAGGTGTTGGAGGTTGGCGGGAATGATCGGGTTCTTCTCCAAAGGGTAGGCGCGCAACCATGCCGCCAGGTTCGGCTGGATCGTGATCGTGCGCGGCTCGCGGATCTTTGATACCTCGCCGTCGATCCGAATGAGGCCCTCCGTCAACCGGACGTGTCCGGGTTTGAGGCGGGTGATTTCACCGGTGCGGAGGCAGGGGCGGATCCCCGCGAACAGGCACAGCGCAAAGAATGGCACCGCTGCCGGATGGCTGGTTTCGACGAACTCCATCAACTCCTGCGCTTGGGTCGCGGTGAGCGTTTGCGCACCGCCCCGGCGGCGACGAATGCGGTGGGCCGGAATCTTGGTCAGCGGATTCTCAGCGATCCAGTCGCGTTGCTGGGAGAACTTGAGGAAGCCCGAGATCACCCCGCGGCGGTTGTTGTAAGTCTTGCGGGAGGCGCGGCCGAATTCGAAATAGGCCACCAGCCGGGCGGGCGTGAGATCCGACACCGTGGCGGCTGGGCAGCGCTTGGGCAGCCGGTTCATCTCGCGACGGAGGCGCACGAGATACGGCTCGGAAATCAGGTCTTGCTCAAGTTCGTGCTCCTTGAGCGCGATGTAGTCCGCGATCGCCTCGGTGATCGATTTCTGACGCGCAGTCTCACGGAAGTTGGCCAGGGCGTAATCGACCCAGAAGGAGAGCGAGTGCGGCTTGCCGGCCAGTCGCTTGAAGACCGCCTCCGCCTCGTGCAGTTGGTCCTCCGTCAACCGTGTGACCGCGGGGCGGACGCCGCTCGCACCCTGGAGACGCCGGATTTCGAGGGTGTCGGCTTCGACCTTCGCCTCGGCGTGGGTGCCGAAATTCTTCCGGATACGCTTACCGTCGAGCCAGCCGGAAACGCGAAAAACGATGTCCCCGGAGGGATTCGTGAAATCTGAGATGATGAACGAAGCGGCGTGATTCATGACCGATTTGCCACGTCAACTGGCAAATCGGCTGTCGGGTTTGGCCTCTCATAGGAGAAAACTGGCGGAGAGGGAGGGATTCGAACCCCCGGGACCTTGCGGCCCAATGGTTTTCAAGACCATCGCGATAGACCACTCTGCCACCTCTCCGGCAATTCCGGGGAAACGCTCAGCGAAACACCGCGCTTGTCGAGCTTTCTTCGGTCGCACACGCTCGTGGGGTGATTCGTCCCGGTCCTGACGTCCCCAACCCTTCCGTCGCCGAAATGCAGGGGCTTTACGGCGCGTTCACGTTCCCGGAAAGACTGCTGCAGAAAATCTGGTGGCGCGGCGATTTTGACCGCTCGGCGGCGCGGACCACCGACGACCGTCCCGTGCGCGTGTTGCACCCGGGGAAATGGAATCTGCTCGGCGGTCCGGATTTTCAGGGCGCGCGGCTGCGATGGGGCGAGGGACCTGAGATCATGGGCGACATCGAGGTTCATCTGCATGCCGCCGATTGGGACGCGCACGGTCATGCGCGCGATCGGGCCTATGATCGCGTGATCCTGCATGTCGTGCTGTTTCCACCCGGCGAACGGCGGCCCACCATCGGAGCAGACGGGCGGGAGATTCCAGTTCTCACGCTCCTGCCGTTGCTGCACCACGCGCTTGAGGAGTTTGCCGCGGAAGAAGCGGTCGAAACTCTCGCCAATCGGGCATTGGCGCGCCTGCCGGACGAGTTGGGCATCCTGCCGTCGCCTGAATTGGCGGCGATCTTGCGTCGGCACGCAGATGCGCGCTGGCGTCAGAAGATTCATTTTGCGCGGCTGCGAGTACAACGTCTGGGATGGGCCGCCGCCTGCCACCATGCCGCGCTCGAGGTCCTCGGCTTTCGCTTCAATCGCGCCCCGATGCTGCGCGTCGCCGGCCGGTGGCCACTGGCGCAATGGAGCAACGGCGCAATCGACGCCGACACGGCCTTTGCGGGTGAAGCGGATGGCTGGAGTCTTCAGGGGGTGCGGCCGGCCAACCATCCGCGGACTCGGCTTCGGCAGTACGCGGCATGGACGCAGGCCCGGCCCGACTGGCCCGCTGACGTGTTGGCGTTTGCCGCCGACTTTCCGGCCATCGAGGGCGCGGCGTTGACGAAGGATGTTCGTCGCACGCATCGGTTGAGAGATTTGCGGACGCGGGCCGCGGATCGGATATGTGCGAACGCCGTGGGTGGCTCGCGGTTTGACAGCCTGGTCGGAGACGGATTGCTGCCGCTGGTTGCCGCTCACTCGGGGGGCGAATTCCAAGGCCTCTGGTATCACTGGTTCGCGGGAGATCTTCCCCCAATGCTGACGAACGGACTGCGCGGTCTCGGGATCTGGGACGGTCGAAACCATCCGGCATGTCACGGGGCGGCGCAGGGATTGCTTGGCTGGCTGATCGAGCGGGAGACGCGAAACTGACTCTGGAACCGACGACGGTGGGCGGGGGGCTTGACAATATTTTCCCCCAACCGGTATGTTTCCCGACTCATTAACACTCACTTTTCAAAAAGTGGGCCCTGTGGCCCGCTTTTTTTTTCCCATTAATCCTCCCTTATGAGCAGCGAAATTCTATCCGTCCTGGAATACATGGAAAAGGAGAAGGGCATTCCGCGTGCCGATATGATCAGCACGATCACCAATGCCCTGAAGACGGCCGCACAGAAAGGCGTCAATTCCGGCCAGGAGCTGAAGATCGACATCAACCCGAAGAACGGTCAGCTCCACGCTTGGGCGGTGATGAAGGTGGTCGACTCGGTTAGCAACCCAAAGACTGAGATTCACTTGGAGAAGGCGCAGGCGGTGAAACCGGGTGCCGTGCTCGGTGAGATGCTGGAGAAACCGGTTGATCCCTCCACCCTTGGCCGAATCGCGGCGCAAACGGCGCGCCAGGCGGTAATGCAGCGGCTGCGGCAATTTGAAAAGGACCGCATCTACGACGATTTCAAGGATCAGGTCGGCAACATTGTCACCGGCACCGTGCGGCGCCGGGAACGCAACGATCTGTTTGTGGATTTGGGCAAGGCCGAGGCGATCATGCCCGGCAAGGAGCAGGTTCCCGGCGAAGAATACCAGCCGGGCGAGCGCATCCGCTGCCTGTTGATGGAGATTCAGAGCACGCCCCGCGGACCGGAAATCATCCTGAGCCGGGCGAGCCCGAAATTTGTCCGGCGGCTGTTTGAGTTGGAAGTCACCGAGGTCGCGGATGGCACGGTGAAAATCGAAGCCTTTGCCCGCGAGCCGGGATATCGCACCAAGATTGCCGTGACCAGCAAGGACCCGAAGGTTGACCCAGTGGGGGCGTGCGTCGGGGCGCGTGGGGCGCGCGTGAAGACCATTGTCCGCGAACTGGGCGGTGAAAAGATCGACATCATCAAGTACTATGCGGATCCGCGCGAGATGATCATCGAGGCCTTCAAGCCCGCCACGCCGCGGGAGATCGTCCTCGACGAAAAATCACACCGCATCCTCCTCAAGGTCGCCACCGATGATCTCGCCATTGCGATCGGCCGGAAGGGCCAGAACGCCCGCCTGACGTCGCGGCTGGTTGGCTGGCGTCTCGACATCGAGGAATACAAGGCCGTGGGCGCGGACCCGGAGGGTGACGCCAAGCGCAAGCTGGTGGCCGTGCTCGGGATTCCCGAGCCGACCGCACTCAGGCTGGTCAAGGCCGGCTTTGTCTCCCTGGAGCTATTCGAGGGGGTCGAGGCCGGGGATCTCGAAGGCGCCGGTTTCACACCGGAAGAAGCGGGCGACATCATCGCCCGTGTCAGCGCCCGATCCGTCGGCTAATTTTCTCACCATTCCGTATCCGTTTTCTGCTGCATGAGCATTCGCATCCACAAACTCGCCGAAGAACTCGGCTTGGACAACAAGGAGATGATTGCGCTCCTCAAAGAGCGCAAAATTATCGCCCAGGATGTGAAGTCTGTCTCGAGCACGGTGGACAACATCAGTGCCTCGGCTTTGCGGGAGGAGTTTGCGGCCAAGCAGCCCGCGCCGCCCGCACCCGTCGAGAAGCCGGTCGTCGAAGTCCCGGTGGCACCGCCCAAGGTGAGCAGTCCATCCGGGATCTTCGTAAAATCGAAGCAGGATATCGACCGCGAAAAAGAGGCCGCGTTGGCCGCCAAACTTGCGGCGACAAAACCGCCCGCGCCGGTGGCGGCGCCGCCAGCGAGGCCGGTCACACTGCCGCCCGTGGCGCCGCGATACGTCTCGGCCCCACCGCCCGTGGCGCGAATTCCGGTGGCCGCGCCCATGCCGCGCCCGGTGCATCCGGTCAGCGCGCCGGCGCCGATTCCGGCTCCCGTGCCGTTACGGCCGCCACCCTCCGTCACGCCACCCGTAACCGCTCCGGCCGTTCCACAGGTGATGCTGCGGCCGATTTCCGTTCCGCCGCCGGTCGTTCCACCTTCGCCCCCGCCTCCGCCGGTGGTCAGAGCTCCCGCGGTTTTGCCGCCGTTGCCTCCGCGCGTTCCCGTCGCGGTGATGGCACCGAGGCCGCCGCCGCTGCCTGGTTCACCGCCCCCCACCGCGCCCGTCTTGGGCGCCGCGGCCGGCGCAAGCCAGGTCACCCTCCAAGGCGACGTTAAGATTCTTCATCTCAAGCCGCCGATCGTGGTGCGCGACTTCGCCATCGCTCTCGGTCTCAAGCCGTTCAAGCTGATTTCCGAGCTGAATCAGCTCGTTGGGTTTGCGGCCATGAACTCGACCATCGAGGAGGCCATCGCGCAAAAAGTGGCGGAAAAGTACGGCTTCGTGCTTGAGATCAAGCACCGCGGAGATCCGGCGCAGCAAAATGCCGCGAAGGAAAAAAAGGTAAAGAAGCCGGAGGAGGACGAGTCGGTGCATTTGCAGCCCCGGCCTCCGGTCGTCTGCATTCTCGGTCACGTCGACCACGGCAAGACGTCCTTGTTGGACGCGATTCGCAAGGCGAACGTCGCCGCGGGCGAAGCCGGCGGCATCACGCAGCACATTGGCGCGTATCAGGTCGAATATAACGGACGCAAGATCACCTTCCTCGACACGCCGGGCCACGCGGCTTTTACCAAGATGCGGGCGCGCGGGGCGAGTGTCACCGATATCGCGATCCTCGTCGTCGCCGCGGACGACGGCTTCATGCCCCAGACCGACGAGGCGCTGAAGATCGCGCTCGCCGTCAAGCAGCAGCAGCCCGAGAAATTCGCCCTCATCGTCGCGGTCAACAAGATGGACGTGAAGGGAGCCAATCTGGATCAGGTCAAGAACCAGATGCAACAGCGGGGCATCGCGCCCGAGGACTGGGGTGGCGAAACGATCACCGTGCCCGTCGCCGCGACCAAGGCGCAGGGCATCACCGAACTCCTCGAGATGATCTTGCTCCAGGCGGATGTGCTCGAGCTCAGGGCCAATCCCAAATCCGAGGCGAGCGGCGTGATCATCGAGTCCGAAATCGATTTTGGCCGGGGTCCGCTGGCGACCGTCATTGTGCACCGCGGGACGCTCCGCGTGGGCGATGCGATCGTTTGCGGGCCGAATTACGCGCGCGTGCGCGCAATGTACGACGACAAGGGCGACAATGTGAAGGAAGCCCTGCCGGGCACCCCGGTGCGCGTCATCGGCTGGTCCGGGACCCCCGACAGCGGTGCGGCGTTCAAGGCCGTCAAGAACGTGCGTGAGGCGGAGAAGATCGCCGAGGAGGAACAGTTCCGCCTCAAGCAGATCGTCACGACCGCCGCGGCCGCGCCGAAGGAGGTTTCAGTCGAGCAGCTCTTCGCGAACATCGCCGCTACCCAGGCCAAGGTGCTCAAGCTGATTATCAAGACCGATGTGTTCGGTTCCGCCGAGGCGCTCCGCAATGTGCTCGAAGGCATCAAGAGCACGAAGGTTTCGCTCGAGATTGTCTCCATCGAGGTCGGGCTGGTCACCAAGAACGACGTGCTCATGGCCGGCGCCGCGGGTTCGGTGATTGTGGGTTTTCACACCAAGCTCGAAAACGGCGTGACGTCTCTGGCCAAGCACCACGGGGTGAGGGTGGAGACATACGACATCATTTACGAAATGGGCGACAAGGTGCGCGAGATGATGGCGGATCTGCTCGATCCGGATCTCAAGGAAACGAAGACCGGCGCGGCGGAAGTCCGCCAGGTGTTCCCGCTCGCGAAGGGTTTTGTCGCGGGCTGCCTGGTCACCGAGGGCAAGATCAACCGCAATGCCTCGTCGCGCCTCCGCCGCGGCAAGGAGATCGTCCACGAGGGGAAAATCGCCACCCTCAAGCGCTTCAAGGACGACGCCAACGAAGTCCGCGCCGGCCTCGAGTGCGGCATCAAGCTGGACGACTTCAACGGCTACCAGGCCGGCGACGTCATCGAATGCTACGAGGTGCAAAAGGTCCGCGCGTCGCTTTAAGCTTTGCCGGTTGCGGGTGGCGGACTTCGGCGTGAAGTCCGTCCGAGTCCGCGATCCACGTTCGCCAAACCGCCATCCCGATGAGTAACCGCACCCTCCGGGTCAACGAACTGGTTCAACGCGAGCTGAGCGCCATCCTGCGCAAGCACTACCAGAGTGAAGCGGTGGCGATCACGATCTCGACGGTCCGGGTGTCGCCCGATTTGCACGACGGCCGGGTGTTTATCTCGGTGATAGGTGACGAGGAAACGGCCACCCAGAAGCTGCGCTGGCTGCGTTCGAAGGCGCCGGAGATCCGCGAGGAAATCGGCCGCCGCATCGTCCTGAAATTTCTGCCGAAGTTCGAGTACCAGCTCGATGAGGCGGCGGTGCGAGGGGCGCGAATCCTGCAGGTAATGGATGAAATCGAGCATCCCCGGGGAAAACCGGGGGCCCCGAAGCCGTGAAAGCCTGATCCTGCCGTGGAGAAATTTTATCCCGCACTTTCCGCCGAGTTTGCCCGCCTGTTGCCCTCCTTGGCGGGTCGCAAGATTGCAATCATCGGCCACGCCCGGCCGGATGGGGACTGCATCGGTTCCCAGGTGGCGCTGGCCCGGGTGCTGACGGCACGCGGCCACGATGTGATTTGCGTCAATCCCGATCCGGTGCCGCGCCGGCTCCGTTTCCTGGTTACGGGTGTGACGTTTACGCGGACCGATGATGTGGTCGCGACCACGGCGGATCGCGCCGCGATTTTTGTCGACTGCGCTGACCACGCCCGGGGCGGGGAGCGGTTGAAGGCGCACTACCCCGAACCGGTGGCGATGATCGATCATCACATCTCAAATGTCGGTTACGCGCTGGCCAACCTCATGGACAGCACGTCGGCCGCGACCTGCGAGATTCTTGCCGGCCTGTTTTTCGACAACCATCTGCCCGTCGATCCGCAGACCGCGCAGGCGCTCTTCACCGGGATTCTGACTGACACCGGCCAGTTTCGGTTCAGTTCGACTTCACGCCGTTGTTTCCTGCTCGCGGGGGAGTTGGTGGCCTGCGGCGCGCGGCCGGCGGATGCGGGGTTTGAACTTTACGAGCGGGAGAGCGTGGGAAAGATGCGCCTCATGCAGCATTATCTCGCGTCATTGCGGCTCGAGTGCGGTGGTCGGGTCTGCATCGGCACCCTGGCGCCGGACGTCTTCGAGGTCACGGGGTCGACCGGCGAGGATACCGAGGGTCTGGTTGACTACGCGCGGAGCATCGACGGCGTGGACGTCGGCGTGCTGATTGAACAGCGGGCCGATGGCACGGTGAAGGCAAGTTTACGCGCCAAGGAGCCCGCGTTTCGGGTCGATCTGGTGGCGGCGCAGTTCAACGGGGGCGGTCATGCCTGCGCCGCTGGTCTCAATCTCAAAGCGGGCACCGAGAATTTCGTGGCGCGGTTGGTGGCGGCATTGGCGCAGAGCATCGCGACGGTCGACGCCGGGAGAAAAACCTGAATCATGCTCGTTCAACCGAAAGAAATGGAGGGCATCCTCCTGGTCGACAAACCCCGCGACCACACCTCGCACGACGTTGTCGCCCGGCTGCGAGGCAAGCTGAAGATGAAGCGGATCGGCCACGCCGGGACGCTCGACCCGATGGCGACCGGGCTGCTGATCATTCTCGTCGGCAAAGCGACCCGCGTTTCCCAATACTTGATCAGCCTGGACAAGGAGTATGAGGGCACGATCGAGTTGGGCAAAGTCACCGACACGCAGGACGCCGATGGCGAGGTGATGGAGACCCGGCCGGTGCCGGCTTTGACCGAGCCCGAAATCGTGGCGGCGGTGAAGGGTTTCCTCGGCGATCAGTACCAGATGCCGCCGATGTATTCCGCGATCAAGATCGATGGGGTGCCGCTGTACAAGAGCGCGCGCAAGGGCGAGGACATCGAACGCGAGCCGCGCTTTATCCGGGTAATGAGCTGGGAGGTGACCCGAGTGGCGCTGCCGCAGTTCGATTTCCGGCTGCGCTGCACGAAGGGTACCTATGTGCGCACGCTGGCGCATGACCTGGGGCAGAAGCTTGGTTGCGGCGGCCATCTCGCCGCGCTGCGCCGCACGGCGACGGACAAGTTCAACGTCGCGCAGGCGCTGACCCTTGATCAGATCCAGGCGCTGACCCTGCCCGAAATCGAGAAACGGCTGATTGCGCCGCGCGACGCCGTGCCGAGCATCGCGTTGTGAACCGGTTGCCGCCGCCGGCATGAGCCTGGGCTTGCAGTTCGAGGATTTGGAGCAAATCGCGCTGCCGGCACGGCTGTTGCATCTGGCGGTTGGCATGTTCGACGGCGTTCACCTCGGGCATCGGGCGGTGATTGAAGCGGCCGTGCAGACGGCGCGACAGGGTGGCGGCCTTGGTGCCGTGCTCACTTTTTGGCCGCATCCGAGCGCTCTGGTCCGGCCCGAGAACCCGACTCGCCTGATTCAGGATTCGCGAACGAAGACCCGGGTGGTCCTGACGCTCGGGGTCGATGCGGTGATCACGCAACCGTTCACTCCGGCTTTTGCCGCGGTCACGGCCGAGGATTTTCTGCCGTGGCTGAAGCAGCGGCTGCCGCGGTTGGCGGCGATTTACGTGGGGGAGAACTTTCGTTTTGGCCAGGGCCGCCGGGGTGACGTCGCGCTGCTCGTGGCGACCGCGCGGCAACACGGCTTGCGCGTCTTCAGCGCACCGCGGGTGAGTCTCGACGGCGAACCGATCAGCAGTACGCGGGTGCGGGCGCAACTCGCCGCGGGGGAGGTGGACGCGGCGAATTCCTTGCTCGGGTATTCCTATTTTGCGGACGGCCTGGTCGTGGCGGGCAAGCGCCTCGGCCGCACCATCGGGTTTCCGACGCTCAACCTTGCCTGGTCGCCCGGGTTACAGCCGCGCCTCGGCGTCTATGCCGTGCGGGTCTCGGGGGCGAAAGTCGCGGCACCCTTGCCCGCGGTGGCGAACTACGGTCTGCGGCCAACGGTCGAACAGGTGGTCGAGCCGCGCTTGGAGGTGCATGTGCTGGATGATTGCCCGTTTGGGGAGGGCGACACGATCACGGTGGAGTGGCTGCGGTTCCTCCGGCCGGAAATGAGGTTTGCGACGGTGGATCAACTGCGCGACCAAATCGCGCGTGATCGCGGGACAGCGGCGGAGTTTTTTCGAACCTAACCAGGATGGATTTATTCTTGCGCTGCGCCGCCGCGCTGGCGTTACTCGCCCGCTCCAGTTTTCGGACTTATAGCTCAGTTGGTTAGAGCGCTTCCTTGACATGGAAGAGGTCACAGGTTCGAGTCCTGTTAAGTCCACCATCTGGAAAACCGCCGCTTGATTGCCGGCGGTTTTTTTGTGCCTGTATCTGCCATGCTCCAGTCGCTCCACATCCGCAACCTGGCTTTGCTCGAGGAAGTCTCGCTCGATTTTGAAGCCGGTTTCACCGCCGTGACCGGCGAGACCGGGGCGGGCAAGAGCATCCTGCTCGGCGCGCTGAGCCTGCTGGCCGGCGAGCGGGCGGACAAGACGATCATCCGGCAGGGCGCGCCCGCGACCGAGGTCGAGGCCAGTTTGCTTTTCGCGGACGCGAGGAGAATCAATACGGTGCTGGCCGGACTCGAGCTGCCGGCCTGCGAGGAGGGGTTGCTGATCCTCAAGCGCAGCGTCCCGCGCGAAAAGGCGCCGAAGATAACGGTCAATGGCAGCCTCGCGACCTTGGCGGCACTGCAGCGGCTCGGAGAGCATTGGATCGATTTTCACGGGCCGAGCGAGCCGCGCCGGTTGCTCAAGGAGGGCTGCCAGCTCGAGCTCCTCGATCTCTTCGGTCGCGCCGGCGAGGCGGGGGAGAAATACCTGGCCAGCTACGGCGGCTGGCGTGAGCTGGTGGCACAGCACGAGCGCATGGCCCACGAGACCAAGCTCTCGCCCGAGCAGATCGACTATTTGCGCAATCAGCTCGCCGCCATCAACGCACTCGAGCTCACGGAGGAGGCCATCGACGCGCTCGAGCGGGACTTCCAGCGGATGAGCCGCGCGCAGGAGCTGATCGAACTGACCTCGACACTGGCGGGTGGACTGACCGGCGATGAAGGCGTGCAGGGCCGGCTCGGATCATTGTTGCGCGAGGCACGGCAGCTCGAGGAGCTCGACCCCGCGAGCAAGCCCCTGGCCGACCGGCTGGCTTCCGCCGCGGTGGAGTTAAACGACTTGGGGGCGGAATTTTCCGCGCTCAGTCATGCCTTGCAGTTTGATCCGGAGCAGGCGGAGCAGCTCGCCGCCCAGATGAACACGTGGCTCGACCTGCGACGGAAGCACGGCGGAGAGCTGCGCGCCGTGCTGGCCGCCCGCGATGAGCTGCAGCGCCGGCTCGACCTCCAGGGTGATCTCGAGGGCGCCCTGGATCGCATCGAGCGTCAGGCGGCCGATGCCGCCCGCATCGCCCGGCGCGAGGCGCAGGTTTTGCGTGGACTGCGGGAGAAGGCGGCGAAGGAATTGTCGCGGGTGGCGGCCCGCGGGATCGTCCAACTCGGATTCGCCAAGGCGGATTTCCGGGTTCGCATCGTGCCTCATCCGGAGCTGACGCCGACGGGCGATTGCGGATGCGAATTCCTGTTTTCGCCCAATGTCGGCGAGGCGCCGCTTCCACTCAACCGCATCGCCTCGAGCGGGGAGCTCGCCCGCGTGATGCTGGCGCTGAAGACCGTGCTCGCGGATCTCGATGAAGTGCCCGTGCTCGTCTTCGACGAGGTCGACGCCAACGTCGGCGGCGAGATCGGGCGCGTGGTGGGGGAGAAGATGGCGGGAATCGCGAAAACCCATCAGGTGCTGTGCGTGACGCACCTGCCGCAAGTCGCGGCGGAGGCGACGTGCCATCTGGTGGTCACGAAGGATCAGTCGAAGGACCGCGCCCAGGTGCGGATCGAGCCGATTCAGGCCAGCCGGAAGGCGAGGGTGACGGAGCTCGCCCGGATGCTCGGCGACAGCAAGGCGAAGAGCGCGCTGGCGCACGCGGAGGAGATGCTGGGTTTTCGCGCCGCGAAAACCCCATGACGTGGAGCGCGAGGCGCGCCCTCTAGCCCGCGCGGAAGCTGCGCCACTTTCCAAGCGGCACTCCCGCCAGTCCGATCATCGCCAGCTGGCTGAGCACAAAGACGATTAGCGCCCAAAATGCCGCGTCGGTGAAACCGTAGCTGTGGAGGCCGACACCAAGCATGTTGGTGCCGAACCAGCTCCAGCTCGTGACAATGTTGCCGCCGACGGCGAGGGACATGAGGCCGCGCTGCTTGATCAGGCCGCCCCAGCGGGCATGGAGGATGATCGCGTTCCAAATCACGATCAGCAGCGCGCCATTCTCCTTCGGATCCCAACCCCAGAACCGACCCCAGGATTGGTCGGCCCAGATACCGCCGAGCACCGTGCCGGTGAAACTAAAGAGCGTCGCGAAGCACACGATGCCGTAGACCATCCGGGTCAGCGCATCGGCCGTGGACCGGTCGAGCGAGGTCGTAAACAAGCCGCGCACGATGTAGATGAGGGCGAGAAAACCGGCGAGAAACGTCGCGGAATATCCCGCCGTCACCACGACGACGTGGGTGGCGAGCCAGAAATTCGAATCGAGCACGGCCCGCATCATCTCCAGCGTGTCGCCGGTGAGTGAAAGATGGTGGGCGATGAGGAGGGTGGCGAAGCCGACGGCGCCCGCCGCGACGCTGCCGACGGCATTCCGGTAAATGTACTCGAGCACGAGGCAAAGGGCGACGGCACCCCAACCGACAAACAGCGCGGAGGAATAGAGATTGGTGACCGGGGGCCGGCCCTCGAGCCACATGCGCGTGGCGATCCCGGCGGTCGCGAGCAGCCAGGCGACGGCCACGAGCCAGAACGCGGAGCGGCCCAGGGCCTCGGGCCAGGTGAGCCAGGAGAAGATGGCCAGGAAAAACGCGATCGCGTAGAGCGTCATGCTCGCGTAAAAGGGCTCGGCCGCGTTGAACCGCGCCTCGGCGTCGGATTTCGCGAGCTGCGGGCCGAAACGCTTGGTCAGGCCCGCGCGGAACAGGCCGATGAGTTGGTTGAACTGCTCGGCCTTGCCGTTGCGCCACGCGTGGGCGAAACCGGCGTAGGCGAGGGCGCTCGGGTTGACGCGGCCCTGTTGAAAGGTCTCGAGCAGCGCGGCGCCCGCGGGTTTCCACGCCGTGGGATCGACCGTGGCGGACTCGGGCGGAATAACGAGAAAATGGGTGGACTCCGCCATGACGACAAAGCGCTGGCCGATCTCCGTGATGGCGGTGACGGCGGCCTCGTCGTGCGGCTGCCCGGCCTGCTTGGCGCGGACCGCCGCCACACCCTCGGCGAGTTTGTCCTGCAACTGCAGCAAATCGCCGAGGAAATCGGTCCGTCCGGGCATCACCAGCGCGTGCCGGAGCCGCTGGTAATGCAGGAGATTGGTGAACAGCTGGAGCACCGCGCGCTGAAACGGGGTGCGCAAGGCCGGCTCGACCGGTTCCGCGAGCCGCGCCTGCTCCTGAATGGTATTCACCTGCGGCGTGAGCTCCCGGAGCGAAAAGCGCCGGTGCCGGCTCGGGAGAAAGCCAACGACCGAGAGCACTTTCTTGGCGGTGCTGGTGTACTCGATCCTGAGGTTGTCCTCATTTTTGCCGAGGAGCGCGAGCAGGTCGGGATTGTCGATGGCAAAGACCGGGAAGGTGTCGGCCTTCTCGGGGCGGAAGCAGACTTCGAGCAGCCATTCGGTGGGCGAGGCGACGAGCGGGCTGGTGCCGTCGGGGGAGCTCACGCGCTGGCGGCCCTGGAGTTGCAGGAGCGAACTGCGCGCCACGGTATCCAGCGGCTTGATGCGTCCGTTGGCGAGCACCGGGAGCCGGCCGAACCCGGCGACGTCGAAGGCGCCGGAGTTCCGGGCCGGCAGCAGCGCCTTGACGACGAAGCCGACGGCCGCGAGCAGGGCGAGATAGGGCAGGAACTTCTTCATCAAGACGGAGGTTGAAACGCGGAGCCCGCGGAGGGCGCGGAGAGATTCGGGGTGCGACGCTTGTTCACGAAGCCCTGGAGATGGATGCCGAACTGGAGCAGCAGCCCCAGGGTCATGAGTGTACAGGCGACGTAGGGGAGCAGCCAGCTGGGGTTGCGCACGACTTGGAGGATCGTGACCTTGTCGTTACCCGGTTCGAAGCTGGCCTGGTAGAACGTGAGGCCGGCGTACCGCAGCGGATTGTTCATGTAGATCAGCACTTCGCGATCGTCGCGGCCATCGGGGGTCGTGAGCCTGATGCGGCTGGAGAAGTTCTTGGGGATTTCCGTGCCGGCATAGCGATCGTGACTGAACTTCAGCAGGGTGAGGGTGAAGGGCTTGTAGGCGCGTTCAAAGCGCATCGCGATCGTCCACGTCCGGCCGCCAAACTCGAAGGGTTGCGGGGAAGGCAGGCCGGTCGACACCAGCCAGGTCCCGAGCGAACCCTCGGGGCCGATCAGCTCGACGAACGCGGTGGGCAGGTTGCGCTCGTTCTGGTTGTAGGTGATCGGCAGCGGCACGGCATTGACCCGCGGTCCGATGCCAATCGTCGCGGGCGAGGAGGCCGCGGCGGGTGCGCCGGCCGGAGCTTCGGCGCGCATCTGCAGGGTCGAGTTCGGATAGTACGTTTTCGGCACCACGCGGAAGGGAAGTTTCGGGTGCTGCACGGTCTCGCCGCGAGCGAGCAGCGCCTCCGGGATCGCGACCACCTCGTCGAATTCGGCGCTGCCCTTGTCCACGATCACCAACTCGTTGCCGCGGTAGCTTTCGGAATAGTTTTTCGGTTCGCCCTCGGTCAGGCGCATGGCGAATTCCTCCTGCCAGAGGCCGGTGAGCAGCTCCCCGATGAGGAGGATGATCAGGCCGAGATGGGTGAGCAGGACTCCTGTCTTCCGCCACGCGAGGGTGAACCGGTAAACATGGGCGGCGACCAGGTTGACGAGCAGCAATCCGCCGATGAAGTAGCCACCGGGAAACACCGGCAGGGGAATGTTTCCCCACCGCCACAGGACGAAGAAGGTCCGGAAGTACTTTTCCTGCACCGCCCAGATCCCGAGGTTTACTTGATCGAGGGTGGCGGCGAAAATCAGCACCATCGCGAACACGAGCAGCACGACGGTGAGCTTGAGCGAGACGAAAAAATCGCGGAACTGGCGGACGACCTCGTTCATGGCGCGGAGGGCTTCACGGTGGCGAGAAACGCCGTGAACGCGGCCTTTTCCCGGGCCACGACCGCGTCGGGCCCGAGCAGCTTGATGAACCACGTCGCACCGCCGAAGGGAATCATCGCCCCAAGGATGCGCTGGGCGTTGGCGCCGGTGCCCGCGATGTCGACCACGGTCAGATGCAATCCGTTCAGGTCGACGTGCTGCGTGGCCGAGCCGAATTCAGCCGCGGCGATGGGCGGAAGCTGGATCTGACCGCGCCAGCGGTTGAGATTCGCCAGGTCGCCCCCGACATCGCCGGGAAACGCGGTGATCGACAAATCGGCATCGACGCCGCCTTCGCCCGGCACGGCGAAGCTGCCCTTGCGCATCGCGGAGGCGGGTTTCGCCTTCCAATGCGCCGGCGCCACCCACGTGAGCCCGGCCCCGCTGGCCGTCGCGACCGGGGTGTTTGCCATGGCTGCACCGGCCGGATCCCCCGGATTGGCCGCGGCGTTCGCGGCAGCCGCCGGCAGTTCCGGATCCTTTTCCTTGGGCACGCGATACGAGGTGACCTGGGCCTCGCGACAGCCGGCGAAGGCCAGGGTCAACATGCAGAACACGAAAAGACGGCGGTGGGTGGGCATGGAAACGGTCTAGTTCTGTGCTTTGGGACAAAACTTCAAACCAAACTGCCAGATTTTCCGCCCCGGCAATTCTATCCAAGTTGTTACCTTTCCTGGCGTGCCGCCGCCGGCCCTTCGAACTTAGTTCAGTTTCCCACCATGAAAATATCCTCCGTCCGATCTGTGTTTGTCGCCGGCATCCTTGGCGCGCTGGCTGCGAGCGTAAACGCTCAGGTCGTCGAACTGCGCGCCACGATTAGCGCGGCCCAGGAAGTTCCGGCCAACGCCTCTCCCGCCACCGGCAGCGCCATCATGCTCTACGATGTCGCCGCCAACACCTTCGATCTGATGGTGACGATCAGCAACCTGGCGAACGTCGCCACCAATTCGCACATCCACGAAGCGGCCGCCGGGGCGAACGGCGGCGTCGTGACGGGGCTCGGCGGCGAGTCCGCCTATGTGCGCACCGGCAACACCCTGACGGCGACGTTCCGCAACATGACGCACGGCGGAGACAAACTCAAACTCCTCCAGGGCCTCGCGTACTTCAATCTTCACTCGGCCCAGTTTCCGGGCGGCGAGATCCGTGGCCAGTTGATCGCGCGGCCCAAGCGCCTCGTGGCGCGGTTGGATGTCGCCCAGGAGCAGGCGGCCTTTCCCGCCGTGAATCTATCGGGCCTGAACGACTTCGGCGGCGCCGTGATGTCGTACGACCCGGTGGCGAACCGCATCAGCCTCCGAGTCTCGGTTTTCAACTTCACCAACACGATGAGCAATTCGCACTTTCACGACGGCGCGCCCGGGGTCAGCGGCCCGGTGGTGACCGGCCTTGGCGGACCCACGGTTGCGGGCTACAGTCTGTCGAACGGCCACATTTCCGGCAGTTTCGACGTTCCCTACACCGGCGACCCGATCCGACTGCTCACCGGTGGCACCTACCTCAATTTTCACAGCACGACGTTTGCAGGCGGCGAGGTTCGCGGCCAGGTCCGGGCCACCGAGGAGATTCCCGGCACCCGGTTCTCCAACCTGGCGGTGCGCGGCTTTGTCGGCAACGGCGATCAGGTGCTGATTCAAGGCATCACGGTCAACGGCCCGGATCCGATTCGCGTCCTTATCACGGCGCGGGGGCCGTCGCTCGCGGCCTTTGGCGTGGCCGGTGCGCTCGCCAATCCGCGGCTCGGGCTCTATGACTCTGCCGGCCGCGAAATCGCCTTCAGCGAGGATGTTGGCACCGTTGCCGCCGGCTCGGAACTCGCCAGCATCCCGCGCGTGCCGACCAACGCGCTCGAGTCGGTGCTCCTGGTGGTCCTGCCACCGGGCAATTATACGGCGATGATCTCGTCCGCCACCGGCACCGGCATCGCTTTGCTCGAGGTCAGCGATCTCAGGAATTTGACTGTGCCTTGACCGCGGATTTAGGCCCGGCCGAGTCCGCCCTGGGCTTTTTCCTTTGCTGCGCCCGACCTCGCGGCGGATAACGGTGCCATGATCCTCTCTCCGTTGGGGGACTCGGCCGTCGTGTTGACGCTCGGCGACATCGTGGATGAAGCGATGGCGGCGCGGGTGCGCGCCCTCGCCGCGGTGATCAGCCATCACCTTCCGCATGGGGTGCTCGACGTCGTGCCGGCGTTTGCGAGCGTGGCGGTGTTTTACGATCCCGCGCTCACCGGTGGCTTTGCCCGCTTGCGGGCCGGACTGGAGTCGATGGCGGCGCGCGCCGAGCTGGCGGTCGTCTCGGTGGAACCGCGGCGAATCGAGATTCCCGTGTGCTATGGTGGTGAATACGGTCCGGACCTCGCCACGGCCGCGGCGCACGCGGGCCTGACGGCGGACGAGGCGATCGCCCTGCACGCGGCGGGCGACTACCTGGTGCACGCGATCGGCTTTGTCCCGGGGTTCCCCTATCTGGGCGGTTTGGCGCGGAGACTGGCCACGCCGCGGCGCGCCACTCCGCGACGGCTGGTCCCGGCGGGCGCGGTTGGCATCGGCGGTGAGCAGACCGGCGTTTATCCGCTCGCGACGCCCGGGGGCTGGAATCTGATCGGCCGCACTCCGGCGCGGCTATTCGACCCCGCGCGGGCGGAACCTGCCCTGCTGCGGGCCGGCGACCGCGTGCGTTTCAAGCCGGTGCCGTCCGGAGACTTTCAGTCGCTCGACCAGGACGGAGCGCCTGGTACCCCGGAGCGGAGTGGCGCACCAGCGGCGACCCCGACGCGACTCTCGATGACCGAGGCACTGCCCGGCATCGAGGTAATCAGATCGGGGATGTTCACGACGGTGCAGGACCTCGGCCGGACCGGGCATAGGGCGCAGGGCGTGGTGTTGAGCGGGGCGGTCGATGCGTTCGCGATGCGGCTGGCAAATCTTGTCGTCGGCAACGCGGAGAGTGCGGCGGGCCTCGAGTTCACGCTGGTCGGGCCGGAACTGAAATTTCTGCACGACACGGTGGTGGCCCTGGGGGGCGCGGATTTTGGGGTCCTGCCCCGGTGGCGGCCGGTGCGGATCCGCGCCGGCACGCAGCTCAAGTTTGGTGCGGCCCAAAACGGCTACCGGGGCTATCTCGCGTTGGCGGGCGGGCTCGACCTTGCCCCCGTGCTCGGCAGCCGGAGCACGTATGTGCGGGCTGGATTCGGGGGCCTGGCCGGCCGGCCGCTGCGCGACGGCGATATTCTGCCGGTGCCGGACGTCCCGCGGATCCTCGGCGACCATTGGCGCATCGACGAACGCATCGTGCCGCCCTATTCGCGGGCGCCCACGGTCCGGGTGGTGCGCGGGGCGCAGGCGGACGAGTTCGGGGCGGAATTCCACTCGACGCGCTACACCGTCACTCCGCAGGCGGATCGCATGGGCGTGCGACTTCGCGGCCCGGCGCTCGTGCGTGCATCGACGCGGGAACTCCTGTCGTCGCCGGTTGCGCCCGGCACGGTGCAGGTGCCGCCGGACGGCGAGCCGATTGCGCTGCTCGCCGACGCGCAGACGATCGGAGGCTACCCGCAGATCGCGCATGTCATCGCCGTCGACCTGCCGCTGGTGGCCCAGCTCCGGCCGGGCGACGCGCTGAGGTTTCGCGAGGTCCCGCTGGAGGAGGCGCACGAACTCATGGTGGCGCGCGAACACGCGATCGCGATTCTCCGCGAGGGCCTGGCGCAGAAATTCGCATGACCGCCTCGCCGGTTCCAATCTGGCCATTGTGCTCGTCGACCCCATGAACCGCATTGATCTGAATTGCGACCTCGGCGAAGGCGCCGGGCAGGACGCGACGCTGATGCCTCTCATCACTTCGGCCAACATCGCCTGCGGGGCCCACGCCGGCGACACCGCGACGATGCGTGCCACCGTCGCGCTGGCCCAGAAACACGGGGTCGCCATCGGCGCGCACCCGGGTTTCGCGGATCGCGAGCATTTCGGCCGGCGGGAACTCGCGATCGCGCCGTCGGACGCGGCGGCATTGGTCTTGCACCAGATTCAGGCGCTGCAGGAGACCGCGGTTGAGTTGGGGGCCGCGCTGCGCCACGTGAAACTTCATGGCGCACTTTATAACCTGGCGGCCCGAGAGGCGGCCTGGGCGGACGCGATCGTGCAGGCGATTGGGACCAGCGGACTCGAACCCGTCCTCTACGTGCCGTGGGGCAGCGCATTGGTGCGGGCGGCGCTGAGCAACGGGCTGCGCATCGCCCACGAGGTTTTCGCCGACCGCACGTATCAACCCGATGGATCGCTCACCCCGCGGTCACGCTCTGACGCACTCATCGAGGATGCGGATGTGGCCGTTGCCCAGGTCCTGCGAATGGTGCGCGCGGGCGTGGTGCGGGCGACCGACGGAACCGATGTGCCGATCGTGGCCGACACCGTCTGCCTGCACGGCGATGGACCACATGCGGTGGTGTTTGCGCGGCGGCTCCGTAAAGAGCTCGCCGCCGCAGGCGTGGCAATGAAAGCGTTCGGAGCATGATCAAGGTGATCGGCCTATGAAAACCGTCCTCGTGACCGGATTTGAGCCCTTCGGCGGTGACCCGATCAATCCCTCCCGGGAAATCGCGCGGGCCCTGGACGGTCGGATCGTTGCGGGCCGGAGGGTGGTGGGGGCAACGCTCCCGTGTGTCTTTGGCGAGTCGCGGTATGAAATGGTGCGCCTGCTGCGGGCGCATCAGCCCGGTCTGGTCGTCTGTCTCGGGCTGGCGGGCGGCCGCGCTGAAATCACGCCGGAGCGGGTCGCCCTCAATGTGGACGACGCGCGCCTGCCCGACAACGCCGGCGCG
The DNA here is from genome assembly GCA_044344465.1 of Opitutaceae bacterium. Classification (GTDB taxonomy): domain Bacteria; phylum Verrucomicrobiota; class Verrucomicrobiia; order Opitutales; family Opitutaceae; genus ER46. The sequence continues at coordinate 29,863 of JBIJCX010000020.1, read as the reverse complement.
CAACCGATCGACATGCCGGTGATTCGCGGAGGACCGGTGGCCTATTGGTCGCGGCTGCCGGTCAAGGCCATCGTGTTGGCCTTGCGCGAGCGGAGTATCCCGGCCGCGGTTTCACAGACGGCGGGCACGTTTGTCTGCAACCATGTCTTCTATGCGCTCATGCACGCCTTGAGGTGGCAGCGGCAGCTCAAGGGGGGCTTCATCCACGTGCCGTTCCTGCCGGAGCAGGCGACGCGGGGCGAGCCCAGCCTGCCGCTGGCCACGATGGTCGACGGGATCGCCCTGGCGGTTGACGTGGCGTTGCGGACGCGGCGCGAGGTGCGGGCCGGCGGCGGCGCGACGCACTGAGCCAGACTCGGGCCGTGGGCCGAAGGCCGGTCCGGATCTACCGGGGAGACGCGGCGGGGGGCGCCGACTCGATCGCCACCAGGCAGACGTCGTCGTCGAAGCCGCTCCGACCGCTGTAGCCCTGCAACTCCTGCAGCAGGCGATCGCAGATCGCGGCGCCGGGCCGGCCGCGGGCCGCCCGGATTACGGCACACAACTGTTCCTCGCCGAACATCCGGCCGCCGGCGTCGGTGGACTCGAGCACGCCGTCGGTGTAGCCGAGAAATAAATCGCCCGGTTGGAATTCGCATTCGCGCCGCGTATAGGGAAAGCCGGCGAGCAGGCCCGTGGCCGGTTCGGGATCCGGCGGGGCGAGCCGGGTGATGACCTCGGAGCCGGCGTGCAGAACCAGCTGCGGCGGATGGCCGGCGTTGCCGTAGACAAGGGTGCGGGCGGCGGTGTCGATGACGCCGAAAAATGCCGTGGCGAACACCGGTTGCCCGGTATGCTCGACGATGGGCATGAGGCTGTGATTGATCTCGGCGAGCACGTGGACCGGATCGGCGGCGCGTGCGCCCATCTCCTCCACGACCCCGCGGATCAGCGCGGTGAGCAGGCCGGCGCGAACGCCATGGCCCATGACGTCGCACACGAGCACGCCGCACTTCGTATCCGAAAGCTGGATGATGGCGAAGAAATCGCCGCCCAGCGTGGCGGTGGGAACGTAGCGGTGGGCGAAGCGCAGGGCGCTGGCCGCGGGCGCGGCGCCCCGCGGAAACACCGGGGTGGGCCGGTTGAGGAACGCCTCCTGTACCTGCCGCGCCATGAGGAGATCGGTCTCCATCTCCGCGCTGCGGCGCTGCAACTCCTCCTCCGCCCGCTTGCGCCGGGTGATGTCGTGGCTGATGCCGACGAGGCCGACGAGATTGCCCCGGACATCGTGCAACGGCACCTTGGTCGTGAGTGCCCAGTGCACGCGGCCCTCGGCCCCGAAGTCGGATTTCTCCTGGCTGAGGATCGGCGTGCCGCCGAGCACTTGGCGGTCGTCGATCAGCGCCTGCCGGCCGCGCTCGCCGGGGAAAAAATCGAGCGCGTTGTGTCCGACCGCCTCGGCCTGGGTCGTCACCCCGAGAGCCTCGAGATGCGCATGGTTGTTGAGCACGTAGCGGGACGCGGTGTCCTTCACGTAGAGCCGGCTCGGCAGATGATCGATGATGGTGCGCAGAAGATTGCGCTCCTCGATGAGTTTTTCCTCGGCGTCCCGGGCGGCGGTGACGTCCCGGGTGAGGCCAAGAGTCCCGATGATGCGCCCGGTGTCGTCGCGCCACGGCATCTTCGTGGTCGAGGCCCAGCCCTGTTTGCCGTCGCGCATGGTGAGCCGCTCGATCTTGGCGATAATGGGCCGGCCGGTGCGGATGATCTCCTGTTCGTCCGCGAAGGCGCGCTCCGCATGTTCGCGCGAGAAGAAGTCGGCATCGCTTTTCCCGACGCACATTGCCGGCGAATCCGCGCCGAGCGACTGGGCGTGGGCGGCGTTGTTGCGCACGAACCGGCTCTGCAGATCCTTAAAGTAGATCCGATCCGGGATGGTGTCCATGAGGACGTCCAGGATGGCCGAATCGAGTGATCCTTCGGGCGGAGCCGGCGGGGGCCGGGGGGATTCGTCGCTCATGCTGGGACCACGCGGCGCTACTCCTTGACGATGCTGAACCAGTCGCGCTTCTCGCCCTTGTCGTTGAGGAAAACGAGATCGAGGCGCAGGCCGTCGATGTCGAGCACGCTGGAGCCAGCTTCGTTCAGCGAGACGATCATCGCCGGATGATCGAGCGGCACGGGCTTGGCGCTGGCATGACCGGCGCTGCCGGTGACCACGGAAACTTCACCGGCGTGGGGCGCCCGCCGCCGCGGCTTGCGGTAAACGCCATCGCCGTCGGCGCGGCCGTTGCCCTTCTGCTTGACGTGCTTGGCGGCCTCGAAGGTCGGGCTCTTGCCGTAGTGGCCGTCGAGGAGCGGGGAGCGTTCGTAGACGTGGGAATGCCCGGTGAGCACGAGATCGACCCCGCCCGCCTCGAGCACCGGCATGAAGATGGCGCGCATGTCATTCATCCGGCCCGCACTGTCCGTGTCGCTGTCGGAATTGTGGGTGCCCTTGGTGTACGTCGGATGGTGGAAAAACGCGATGATCCAGTCGCGCTGGGTGGCGGCGAGATCAGCCTTCAGCCACTGCATCATGGCGCCCTCCGGTGATCGGTCGGAGTCATGGGAGTCGAGGCAGACGAAATGGATGTTGGCGTAGTCGAAAGAATAATACGCCTCGGTGCCGGACATCATGCCGCCGGCCTGGGCGCGGGTCGGCAGGGTGAAGATGTCGTAGTAGACGCCGGATTGGGTGATCGAGTTGGCGCTCTTGGCGTCGTGATTGCCGAGCGCGGGCCAGACCGGGGACGTGCGCAGGGTCTCGGGGTACATCTCGAAGATCGCCTTCTGGTAGTCGGCGTCGGTGCCGTCGGGGTAGGCGTTGTCGCCGAGGAGCAGCCAGAGATCGGTCGGACGACGGCCGGTGTATTTGAGGTAAACATCGCGCACGGCGACCTGGACCGAGTTCTTGGTGCCCGGATCGCCGAGGACCCAGACCCGGGTCGGCTTGGCCGGACCGACCGGCGGCGGGGTCGTGAAGCTGTACGTGCCGGCGCGGACCGGAGCGTCCTCGGCGGCCTTGCCGGACGGAGGCTTGGGCGCGGCGGCGCCGACCACGTAGAAATATTGGGTGCCAGGCTGGAGGTCAGAGAGCTGGACGATGTGCTCCGTGGAAATGACCTCGGCCTTGGCGAGGAGCGTGAGTTTGTCGCGCGCGGTGCCATAGGCGACGACGGACGCCTCGGTCGCGTCGGTGCGCCAGCGCACGACCATGCTGGTGGGCGTGGCCGACTGCAGATAGGGCCCGCGCACGATGGTCGTGGCGGCATGCGCGACGGACGTGGCGAGAAACACGAGCGCGATGATTGGGAAGCGAAGGTGCATGCGGTTGGATTAAGAATTGGAGGCGGAAAGTCGGGCCAGTTCGGCCGTGAGGGCAGAGGTGTCGGGCGCGTCGCGCAGCCAGTCGGGGAGCGCGGCAATCGCGGCGAGGGCCGCGGCATAGGCAGCCCGCGCCTCGGTGGTGCGGCCGGCGCGGGCGAGCAGATCGCCACGGCGTTTCAGCCAGGATTCCTTGCGCTCGCTCTGGGCGGCCAAACGGTCGATCCGGGCGAGGGCGTCGTCAACGCGCCCGAGGCTCTCCTCGATTGCGAGGGCGCGAAGTTCGAGGGCGGGGATGGGTCCGAGCCGCGCGAGACCCTCATCGAGACCGCGAATCGCATCGGCGCCGGACGAGAAGAGTTCGGCACGTTCGATGAAAAGCTCCGGTGGTGGCGCGGCAATCAGGACAAGGGCGGCGGTGAAGTCGGCAATGGCCGGTCCCTTGGCGCCGAGAGCCGCATGGGTGCGGGCGCGCAGGACGAGGGCCTCGGCATCCTTCGGATCGACCGCGAGGACGCGGGTGAGGCGGGCGCGAGCGGCGGCCAGCCGGCCTTGGGCGAAATCGAGGGCGGCCCGGGCGCGGTTAAGGCGGGGGAAATCGGGCGCGAGTTCGGCGGCGCGCAGGTAGTTGGCCTCGGCCACCACCCAGGCGTCATGGCGCGCGTAAAGCTCACCCCGTTGCACGTAAAGGCTGGCGTCTTCGGGCGTCGCGGCAATCTGCGCGTTCAGCCGGCTGAGGGCGGCCTCGATCTCCGGGTGCGCGTCGAGGCGGGCGGTGCCGACCAGGGCGGCAAGCACGGAGATGATGGCAAGGGCACGACGCATCGACGAGGCAGCAAGACGATTGGCCCACGAAAAGGCAACAGAGGCGCGGCAGCGAACTCGTTGCGACTCAGGGGTTGCAGCGGAACAGCGCTACGTCGCCATCTTGGAAAATGTACTCCTTGCCTTCGAGCCGGTATTTGCCCGCCTCCCGGGCGGCCGCAATGCTCCCGAGGCGCGTGAGGTCGGCGTAGGACACGATTTCGGCCTTGATGAAGCCCTTTTCGAAGTCGCTGTGGATGACCCCCGCGGCCTCGGGCGCTTTCCAACCCTTCTTGATCGTCCACGCCCGGACCTCTTTTTCCCCCGCCGTGAAGTACGTCATCAGGCCGAGCAACGCGTAGGTGCCGCTGATCAGCGCGGAGACCCCGGAATCATCGACGCCCAAGTCCTTCAGGAAGGCCCGGGCCTCCTCCGGGGCAAGGTCGATCAGTTCGGACTCGATCTTGGCGCTGATCGGCACGTAGGCGGCATCGTGGTGAGTGCGGACATAATCGGCGACCTGCTGCACGAACCGGTTCTGCGCCACTGTCGCGAGGTCGCCCTCGGCGACGTTGCAGGCGAACAGCACCGGCTTGGCGGTGAGCAGCTGGAAGAGTTTCATCATCGCCCGCTCCTCCTCCGTGGCGCTGAACGTATTGGCGGTCTTGCCGCCGTTCAGATGCGGCGAAAGTCGCTCGAGCAAGGCAAGCTCGGCGATGCCCTCCTTGTCGCCGGACCGGGCTTTCTTCTGGGTCTTGTCGATCCGTTTGGCGACGGCTTCGAGGTCGGCGAGCACGAGCTCCGTGGTGACGACCTCGATGTCGCGGATGGGATCGATGCCGCCCATGGTGTGGATGACATCATGATCTTCGAAACAGCGCACGACCTGCACGATGGCGTCCACCTCGCGGATGTTGGCCAGAAACTGGTTGCCCAGGCCCTCGCCCTTGCTGGCGCCGGCGACGAGGCCGGCGATGTCGACAAACTCGATCGCGGCGGGCACGACGACGCTGGTCTTGGCGATCTTTTGCAGGATGTAGGCGCGCTCGTCGGGCACGATCACCACGCCAACATTTGGATCGATCGTGCAGAAGGGATAGTTCGCAGCCTCAGCCTTGCGGGAGCGGGTGAGAGCGTTAAAGAGAGTGGACTTACCCACGTTCGGGAGACCGACGATGCCAGCTTTGAGCATAAAGGGGTCGAAGACAGCGGCGCGAACAGGTGCTTGACAAGCCGATTGTGGACCGGTCTTGTGCTCGGCTTTTCACGAACGAAACGTTCCGCAAAACATCCGACATGGCTCTCAAAATCCGTCTTACCAAGGTTGGTTCCGTGCACCAACCGCTCTATCGCGTGGTCGTCGCTGAGGCGCGCTCGCGCCGCGACGGCGCCGCGGTCGAAAACCTCGGCACCTATCGCCCGGGCGACAAGGGCAGCCCGATCAAGCTCAATTTGGAGCGCGTCGACTACTGGCTGAGCAAGGGGGCGTTGCCCACCAACACGATGCATTCGATGATCAAGAAGGCCCGCCGATCGGCGGCGGCCAGCACACCGGCGGCCGCAGCGCCCGCGGCGAGCGCCTGAGCAGGTTTCAACTCGGAGCCCGCCAGGGTCGCGGACGCGTTTGCTTCCCGACCCGAGATCCCAAACCTCGGAATTCCCTTCCGGGGTTTTTCATTTTCCAGCAAGCTCCGGGTTTTTCGCGACCCTGTGATTCCGTTTTGAGAGACGATGCCGCTCACGATCGATGTTCTCACGCTCTTCCCGCGCATGCTGGACGGCTTCTTGGCCGAAAGCATCCTCGGCAAGGGCATCGCGGCCGGCCATCTCACGGTCCACGTGCACGACCTCCGCGGCTGGACGAACGACAAACATCGGACGGCGGATGACCGGCCGTTTGGCGGGGGCGCCGGCATGGTCGTCAAGCCCGCGCCCGTGTTCGCGGCAATCGAGCAGTTGCAGACCCCCGGATGCCGCCGCATCTACCTGACGCCGGACGGGACCCCGCTTTCGCCGGCGCTCGCGCACACCTTGTCGCAGCAGACCCACCTCATCCTCCTGAGCGGGCACTACGAAGGCATCGATCAGCGAATTCGCGACACGATCATCGATCAGGAAATTTCGATCGGTGATTATGTGTTGACCAACGGCACCTTGGCCGCGGCGGTCGTAATCGATGCACTCGCGCGTTTCATTCCCGGCGTGCTCGGGGAGGAAAAGTCATTGACGCACGAATCCTTCACCAGCAAGTTGCTCGACTTTCCTCAATACACGCGTCCCGCCGAATTTCGGGGCATGTCCGTTCCCGAGGTTCTTCTCTCGGGCAACCATGCCGAAATCGAAAAGTGGCGGCACGCGCGACAAGTGGAAAAAACCCGTCAAGTCCGTCCAGATTTACTGAATTAACTCACTCCCATGAACCCGATCATCCAAGAAATCACCGCCGTTCAGGTGAAAAAAGACATCACGCCCTTCAAAGTCGGCGACGGTGTGCGCGTGCACACCAAAGTCCGCGAGGGCGACAAGGAGCGCGTCCAAGTTTACGCGGGCATTGTCATCGCCCGCAAGGGTCACGGGATTCACGAGTCCTTCACCGTCCGACGTCTCAGCTACGGCGAGGGCGTCGAGCGCGTGTTTCCGGTCAACTCGCCCAACATCGAGAAGATTGAGGTCGAGCGCGAGTCCGAGCCGATGAAGGCCCGCCTCTACTACCTGCGCCGCCGCACCGGCAAGGCCGCCGTGGCCATCAAGGAAAAGGATCGCGCCGCCGAGATTCATGCCCGCAATCTGGCCGAAAAGGCCGCGGCCAGCGCGACCGCTCCGAAGTCGGAGGCCGCCGCACCGGGCACCGCGCCCGCGGCTGCGAGCTGATTTCGTTTCGTCTGTTTTCATTCGCAATGGGTCCGATACCCCGAAGCTTGCTTCGGCTTGGTTGGCTGTAGGAGCGGCTTTATGCCGCGATGGATTGGTAAAATCGCGGCATAAAGCCGCTCCTACAATTTTCGGCAAATGTCCCGGAGCTTGCTCCAGGGATGTTTACGCAGGCGAGTCCCGTGAGGGGCTCGCCTCTTTGTTTTTGCCCCCGGGGGCACGATGCCCCTGCGGGCGGGAGGCCGCCGTTCGGGTCCCTCTGAGCGATCGCAGCAGACGCGCGCCGCGCCCGCCTGAATCTGCGTACGATCGAAACACATTTAACCGGTGCCGGCCCGAGAATCTCCTTTCCCCCCGCGGGCGCAAAGTCTACCTCTGAACGAAATTTTTCCATGACGCTGCAAACTCATCTCCTCACCAAAGCGGCCAATCAAGCGCGCGGGCTTGCCATCGACGCGGTGCACGCGTGTTCGTCGGGCCATCTCGGCCTGCCCCTCGGCGCGGCTGAAATCGGCGCGGTGCTCTTCGGGCACGCGCTGGTGCACAACCCGGCGCGTCCCCGCTGGATCAACCGCGACCGGTTCATTCTCTCCGCCGGCCACGGCTCGATGTTTCTCTATAGCTGGCTGCATCTCAGCGGCTACGAGGTATCGCTGGACGACCTGAAGAAATTTCGCGCACTGCACAGCGTGACGCCCGGCCATCCGGAGTTTCGGGAAACCCCCGGCGTCGAATGCACCACCGGGCCGCTGGGTCAGGGCGTGGGCAACGCGGTGGGCATGGCGCTCGCCGGGCAGATGGCGGCGGCCCGTTTCAATACGCCCGAGCATGCAATCCTGGACTACCATGTCGTTTGCCTCGCGGGCGACGGCTGCATGCAGGAGGGTGTGACGATGGAGGCCGCCGCCTTCGCCGGACACCAGAAACTCGACAATCTCATCCTCATCTACGACGCAAACGACGTCACCCTCGATGCCATGGCGGTCAAGACGCAGAGCGAAAACGCGGCGCTCCGCTTCAAGGCGATCGGGTGGGAGGTGCAGACCGTCGACGGCCACGATTTGGCCGCGCTCCTCAAGGCCTTCAACCGGGCCAAGAAGACGAAGAGCGGCAAGCCGCAACTCCTCATCGCCAAGACGGTCATCGGCAAGGGCATCCCGGAGGTGCAGGGTACCGCCAAGGGTCACGGCGAGGGTGGGGCGAAGTTTGCCGACGCCGCACGCGCCGGACTCGGACTTCCGGCCGACCAGCATTTCCACGTGAGCGACGATGTCCGCGCCTACTTTGCCGATCACCGGGCCCGCCTCGTCCGCGGCTGCAACCGGTGGCACAAATCGTACAAGGCCTGGCGGGAGGCGAACCCCGACAAGGCGGCGTTGCTCGATTCGGCGCAAAACGCTCCGTCCGCCGCCGCGTTGCTGGAGAAGATTCCGGCCTTTCCGGCCGACGCGAAGCTCGCCACGCGGGCCGCCGGCCGCGACGTGCTCCAGCCCGTTGCCGCCGCCCTGCCGCTCCTGATCGGCGGCAGCGCGGACCTCTACGGTTCGACGCTGAACTATATCGCCGCGGAAAAGGATTTCGATCCGGAGAATCGCGCCGGCCGCAACGTGCGCTTCGGCATTCGCGAGCATGGCATGGCCGCGATCGCGAATGGCATCGCGTACGACGGCCTGTTTCGGCCGAGCATCGCGACCTTTCTCGTCTTTGCCGACTACTCGCGGCCATCGATGCGGCTCGCCGCGCTGTCCAAGCTGCCGGTCGTGTACATTTACACCCACGACTCGGTCGGCGTGGGCGAAGACGGCCCGACGCACCAGCCGGTCGAGACGATTTCCGGCCTGCGCGTGATTCCGAACCTGGATGTGATTCGCCCCGCCGATCCCGAGGAAACCGCGGGCGCGTTTGCCGCGGCCCTCGAGCGCACCGACGGTCCGACCCTGCTGGCGCTCACCCGCCAGGCGGTCCCGATGCTCAACGACATTTCCGTCCAGGCCCGCCGTGAGGGCGTGGCGAAGGGCGGTTATGTGGCGGTCAGTGAAACCGGGCCGCTCACCCACATCCTGATTGGAACCGGCAGCGAACTGCAGCTGGCCGTGGCGGCCGCGAAGGTGATTGGCGCGGGCGCGCGCGTGGTCTCGATGCCGTGCATGGAGCGCTTCGACCGGCAGACGGCCGAATATCGCGAGAGCGTCCTGCCGTTGGCGTGCCGCCAGCGCGTCGCGATCGAGGCGGGTGTCACGGGCTTGTGGCACAAATATGTCGGGCTCGACGGCCGGGTGGTCGGCATTGACCGCTTCGGTTTGAGCGCGCCGGCACCGGTCGTGTTCAAGGAACTCGGCCTCACGGCCGAGGCGATCGTTGCGGCGGCGCAGGCGCTGTGAGCGTGACAGCTCGCAGCCGGTTCAACCCCAGGCCGGTCGGACCGGCTGCTTCCGACGCTTAATAAGGAGACTATAAAGCGATAATCGAAAGACTACCGTAGGATTCCGGCCGCCACCTCGAGGGCGGTGCCGATGGGGACATGCCGTCACCGGTTCACCCGGATATTTCATGGCGACGCGGCTCATGGATCCAGTGGGTCCCCTTGGACGCCGACGGTTCATCCCACCATCTCCTTCTCCCAATCCCGGAATTCCCAGTCGTCTTTCCGCCCGGCGTGCCCGTTTTCAAGCAGGGCATTATTGAGGAAAATCTCATCGCCGGATCGTCTCGTGAGGAAAATATCGGCCAGATAGCGATCGTATTTGTCGGGCTTCGTGGTCGTCAGGGTGAGCGCGTCCGCCCCGGCCAGAAGCCCGTCGACGTATCGCTTGGCGGCCCTCCCTTCGGCGGTGGAAATCTCGGGGCAATCGAGTCCGCGCAGCCGGAGCTTCACTTCCAGCCGCGTCAGCGGCGCGACTTCCAGTTCGACCACGAACGTGTCGCCGTCGATCAGCCGCCGGAGACTGACCGCGTACGTGTAGAGATCGGCCTTCGTCGCCCCGACGACGCGCGAGATGCGTTCCTCACCCAGCCGGACGATGCTGCCCGGTTCGAATCGATTCGCCTGTTCGGGCTCGATCGGCCGGTAGAGCTTGAAGCCGAGGTCGACGACGAGCCGGCCATCGCGTTCGACGACGAGATGCAGCCCCGGCGTGCCGCGTCGGGAGGTCAGGAGGTTTGGTCCGGGGCCGGCGCTGGCGCCACGGCCGTCGTTGCTGTCCGCGACGTCGGCGGCCGCGATCAGGTTGAATTCGCGGACTCGCAACTCCAACTGCGCGACATTCCAATCGCTTTTTTCGGCCTGCAGTTCGAGGGTCTTGCGCTGCACGTCGTCTGCGACCTGGCAGAGCGTGCGAAAGTGCGCCCAGCTCAATTGTGAACGTACGTTCAAAATTGGAAACCGGCGGGCAAACTGCGCGCATTGGTAGAGGATTCGCCGGCTGACCTTCAAGTCCCGCTCGAGCCGCAGGAAAACCTTCGCGCCATAATCGGCGCGACCGCCGTTGAGGAGGATGTGTTCGTTGATCAGCCAGCCGGTCTCCCAGTAGGTGCGAACCTTGGCCCGCTCGATCGCCCGCTGCCCGGTGAGCAGGGTCTGTTCGACGGCGCGCCGCAGGTCGGGATAGGCGCGGTGGGCGGTTAACGTGGCCGGGGCGATTGTAAGCATGGCCGGTAGGAGGTGAAGCTGCGCGGGACGTCGAAGCCGCGCGGGTGGGGCTTATTTATTTGGGTAATCCCAGAAACCGGGCGGCGGCTCGAATTCGGGTTCCACCACCTTGGCGGAGCACGCCGGGCAGAGCCAGCGGCCGTCGGTGAGCATTTCGAAGCGCAGCCCGGTGTCGTGCGCTCCATCCGGCTTCCGGCTGGGTCGGGGTTTTCTTCGCGGGGCAGGCATGGTGATTGGGTTTGGATGGAGTTCAGGCGAGTATGGCAGAGCAGCGGCCGGCGTTCAAGCGGGACGCGCGGCGCCGCGCCAGTTGCAGAGTGGAAGTTTAAGTTTAAGTCATCGGCACCTTTCGGCGGGGCCGACGAATCCCGGTGGTGCGCGCACGAAACGGCCATCGAATCGGAACCGAAATCGTCCGACCTCAAGCCGGAGCACCTTTGAACCGGGTACATGGGGGAGTAGCAAACAGCGGGTTGACCCCCTGGCTTGTCCTCAGGGTCTACGCGACGCGTATCTGCACGAGCGCGGCGGGTCCACCGGGCAGAACGGCGGGATCGATCCGGCGATCGAACGTGGCGAAGTGCGCTCCGTGGTGAAGGGCGAGGGCGAGCAGGTAAAGATCGGTGAGGCTGGCGGCGTTCGTGCGCGCCAGCGACGGGAACGCGGTCGCATCGCAAATCGAAATCTCGTCCGCCCAGAAGACGTGCCCGGACGTGCGGAGCAGCGCCTGGAGCAGCGGGCGGGCACGAGCCGGGCTGCCGGGACCGCCCGGGTACGACGGATGCCCGAATATCCGCACGAGGCCGTTTTCGGTCAGCGGACACGTCGCCCAGCCCTCGGGGCGGACTTGCTGAAACCAAGCACTGGCCTCGTCGTGAAACTCGTGGGCGGCGTCGCACAGGGCGACGAGGACGCTGACATCGAGCAGGTGCATGCTTCAGAGGGAGAGTTCGTCGCGGATGCGATCGACCAGTGCCCGGGTGACTCGCTGCTTGCTGCGGGCGGGGCGCTTGAGCACGGGCAGGCCGTGGGCGCCGATGGACGCGACGGTGGCTTCCTCGATCGTGAGCCTGGAGGTGGTGCCGGTGGGCGCCGGACCGGCCGAGGTGGCATGCCGCAGGCCCTCGACGACGAGTTCGCGCAGCGTGGTGCCGCGCCGGGCGGCGACAATCTTGGCGTGGCGGAAGAGCGGGTCGGGCAGCTCGATCGTGGTCTTCATATGGCCGTAGATATGGGTTTACGGGCTTGAGTCAACGGTTGGGGCGGAGGAGGGGAAGACGGAAGCCGGAGGACCGAAGTCGGAGGGTGGTCAGGCACTGGCCAGCGGATTCCAAACGCGGGTGAAGCCGAAGCCTTGAAAATCCTTCGCGTTGGACGTGGCGAATTCGGTGACGCCGTGAAACGCAACCAACGGGGTCAGGCCGCAAAAAGTTAATTGCAGTCCAACTCAACCCGCTTGCCTGCGCCGTCTACGGTAAGCGGCGAAGCCGAGTGCGGTCACCCCAAGGAGTGCGGCGTAAGTGGATGACTCGGGAATGGCGGCAATCGTCAGTTCACCGCTTGTGCTGCCGTTGAGCCACGCTACGGCCTGGCCGTTGATGGGAATTTCACCTAGTTGGGCGGTCGTAAGGGCCGAGCTGTTGGTTCCGAAGAAGAGTCCCGTCGGCGTTGAGGTTGACAGGTTTATTGAGCGCAACGTTACCGGAGAAGGTGCCGGTGCCGGAGGTGATGTTGCCGCCAAGAGTCGTCGCGCCGGAACCCTGATTGGCGACGGTGATGTCACGGCCGACCGCTACGCCACTGGCACCGATCATAAGCGCAGTGTTGCTCGAACCAGTGTTCGCATCATTGGGCGCTACGGCGGAAAGACCGATACCGAGCGCGCCGGCGGCTGGGCCGATGGGAGCATTGCATTAAGCTGGAGCGTGCCCTGGCTGATCGTCGTCGGGCCGAGGTATAGATTCATGCCTGCGAACACGAGCGTGCCGGTGCCGGTCTTGGTGTGCCCCGGGCAGACCGGTTCGGTACGGGGTCGCCTTTTACGTGTTAGCGACGAGGTCGCAGACGAGATGACCTCGGGCGGCGTTTGCGAACATGTGACAGGCTGCCCCCGGCCGTCCGTCGTCCGACCGGCCCTGCCTGCTGAGACCTTCTTACCAACAAAATCCCTCGGCCCCGAATTCCGCCGGATCAAGGGTAGAAAAATTCTGCTGGTAGGAAAATTTTCAAACCCCGATCAACCCCGCGCTCGCGCGAAAATCGGTTTGGTATTTGGAACCGCGTCGGCAAACACTACGCGCGAAACCATGAATTCCCTGGCGAAAACGGCCGATGCGAGCCGGCAAGTCCTGACCGAACAATCAATCTCCGCCGCCGGCCCGGGCACCATTCTCCGCGATGTCGAGACGCTGATCGACTTCATCGGCGAGCGCGGATTGGTGACGAAGAGCCGGCAGGGCAATCTGCCCGCCGACGTGCTGCCGGAACTCAACGCACGGATCGCACCACCCGTCGAGCTGGATTTGAAACGGCCGTTGCTGCGCGACTACCCCAACATCGCGGGGGTTTACGTGCTGCTGCGCGTGATGGAGTTGGCGCAGGTGGAGGGACCGCGACTGCGGATCGATGCGGAGATGCTGGCGGTTTGGCGCGGGCTGAATCCGGTTGAACAATATTTTGCGCTGCTGGAGGCGTGGCTGTTTGACGCCGACGCGGGGGTGCTGGGCGCGGCTGACCGACGGGAGCAGGATCAGTATTCCAGCAATCTGGTCTTTCTCACCGTGCTCGGGGCGTCTCGCTGGAAGACCTTTGCCGAACACTGCCATCTCGATCGATTCGGGGGTACGGTATCGGCGTGGAACACGCAGCTCCATCTGCGATTCGGCCTGGTCGAAGTGGCGCCCCGCTCGCTAAAGAACCGCACCGGATTCAACCACGGCTGGTGCATGGAGAAGGCCCGGCGCACGCCGTGGGGCGGGGCCGTGGCGTGGGCGATCCTGAATTCGGTCAAGGGCGGGGACGACGACCTGCTGTCGCTGTTGCGTCAGTCCGAGGAGGCCGACTTTGGCTCCCTGCAACCGGTCTTTCGCCCCTACTTTCCGGCGTGGGAAAAAGTATTTGCGCCGCCGCGGCCGGACACGCAGTCGGGAGTCCACGTTTTCAAGGTTTGCTTCGCCGATCACCGGGTGCCGGGCGACGTGTGGTGCCGGCTGGCCGTGCCGGGCAATGCCTCGCTCTATGAAGTGGCGGCCGCCCTGCTCAAGGCGTTCAAGTTTTCGGATACGGAGCACCTCTACGAATTTCGCTACCGGGATCGCTCGGGCAAGGGCCGCGCCTGTTTCCATCCTGGTGACGACGAGGGGCCTTATGCGGACGAGGTTGCGGTCGGCGACACCGGCCTGGTGTTGAATGGCACGATGAAGTTTCTGTTCGATTACGGTGACTCGTGGCGATTCGAGCTCCGGCTCGAATGCATCGAGCCGCCGGTCAAGGAAGACGCGCCGATCAGGGTCATCGAAAAGACCGGCAAGCCGCCGAAGCAGAATCCGGATTGGGACTGAAGGGTTTTTGCCGGGCAAAAAACAAGTTTCCCGTGGACAAAGGGTGGGGGCATGGGAGTGATGATACCGATGTCGTGGAACTTCTATCGCCCTTATGTCAGCGTGGCCCAGCGGCGGGCCAAAGCCGCGAAGCATGCGCAGAAACTGGCGAAAAAGGGCAAGGCCCTCGCACCGGTGCGGATCGAAGGGAGGGCGATTGCGCGCACGTTTTGGGGCAAGGCGTGGTGCGGACACCTCGAATCGTTCAGCGACTATGCCAACCGCCTGCCGCGTGGACGCACCTATGTGCGCAACGGCTCGGTGCTGGATGTCCAGATCGCGCCGGGGAAGATCACCGCGATGATCATGGGCTCCACGCTCTACCATGGCACGATTGCCATTGCGCCGCTCAAGCCCGCGCACTGGCAGGCGATCAAAGCGGAATGCGCGGGCAAGATCGACTCGCTGGTCGGACTCCTGCAGGGCCGGCTCTCCGATGCCGTCATGCGCGTCATCACCGACCGGGAGAAGGGACTTTTCCCGCAGCCCTCGGAGATTAAGCTGGCGTGCAGCTGTCCTGACTGGGCGGATCTCTGCAAGCACCTGGCCGCCGTGCTTTATGGGGTCGGGGCGCGACTCGATACGCAGCCGGAGTTACTCTTCTTGCTGCGCGGGGTGGATCATCTGGAACTAATCAGTGCCGCGGCGGATGCGCCGGCACTCGGGGCGGGCGCGGGAGCGGAGACGAGCGGGCTGGATGCCGCGCAGTTGTCCGATGTGTTTGGCATCGAGATCGAGCCGGCGGCGGCGGTCGGAGCGAAACCGGCGAAGGCGGCGGCGGGCCGGCAGGTCGGTGCCGCCGCGTCCACGGCCAGGCAGGTAAAAAAGTCTCTGCCGCCAAAGGCCGGGAAAAGTGCGGGGAAAAAGAGGAAGGCCGTGACGCCGAAGACGGCAACGAAGCGCGTCCGAAAGCACGACAGCCAGTAAGGGGCGGCTCGATCGCGCCCGGGCTGCCGCTACAGCGCGTGGATCGCGCTCTTGCTCACGGCGAGACCCGCTTCCTTCACGGCTTCACTCATCGTCGGGTGGGCGTGAATCGTGCGGCCCAGGTCCTCGGCGCTGCCGCCGTATTCCATGTGCGTGACGACTTCGCTGATCAACTCGCCGGCATTGTGACCGAGGATCTGCGCACCGAGAATCCGATCGGTCTTCGCGTCCGCGATAATCTTCACGTAGCCGTCGGTCGTCGCCGCGGCGATCGCGCGCCCGTTGGCGGCGAAGTTGAACCGGCCGACGTTCACCGCCCGTCCGGCCGCCTTTGCCGCATCCTCACCCAGGCCGACCGACGCCACCTCGGGACTGGTGTAGACGATGGCGGGGACGAGATCCCAGTTGATATGGCCGGCCTTGCCGGTGATCCACTCGGCGACCGCCATGCCGTCCTCCTCCGCCTTGTGCGCCAGCATCGGCCCGGCGACGACATCGCCGATCGCCCACACGCCCGGCGCGGTGGTCTTCAGATGGGCATCGACTTTGATGCGCCTCTTGTCGTCCAGCTGCACGCCAGCCTTTTCGAGCCCGAGCGTGTCGGTAAAGGGCCGGCGACCGACGGAGACGAGAATTTTGTCCACCGCAAATTCGAGGGTTTTGCCGTCGCGCTCGGCCAGCAGGGTCGCGGCACTCTCAGATTTGAGATCTGAAATTTGAGATTTGAGATCTGAAATCTCAGATTTCCGCAGTCCGGTGACCTTGGCGCCAACTTCGATCTTAAGGCCCTGCTTTTGCAGCATCCGGGTGAAATTGCGGACGATGTCGTCGTCGTAGGTCGCCACGATCTTGGGCAGGAACTCGACGATGGTGACGTCGCTGCCGAGCCGCGACCAGACGGAGCCGAGCTCTAGCCCGATCGCGCCGCCGCCGACCACCACGAGTTTTTTCGGCACGGCATCGAAACCGATGGCGTGATCGCTCGAGACGACGGTCTGGCCGTCGAACTTCAGGAACGGCAGCTCGACCGGGGCCGAGCCGGTGGCGATCACGATGTGTTTCGCGGTCAGGCGTTGCGGTTTGGAGGCGGTCAGGTCTGAGACCTGACCTACTTCGATCGTGTTGGCCGAAACGAAGCTCGCGGCGCCGGTGACGACGGTGACCTTGCGGGCCTTGGCGAGCTGGCTGACCCCGCCGACGAGCTTGGTGACGACATCGGCCTTGCGCTTCATGAACGCGGCGAGATCGAGTTCGACGTGGCCAAGCTTGATGCCGTGTTCGGCGGCGTGGTGTTTCGCCCACACCAGGTGTTCGCTGGAATGAAGCAGCGCCTTGCTCGGAATGCAGCCGACGTTGAGGCAGGTGCCCCCGAGCGTCGCGCGCTTATCCACCAGGGCGACTTTGAGGCCGAGCTGGGCGGCGCGAAATGCACACACGTAGCCGCCCGGGCCGGCGCCGATGACGATGAGATCGAAGGAGTCCATAAGAGTAGCGAGTAGCGGGTAGCGGGTAGTGAGGAGGAAACACCGCCGATGCGTGATGCTCGCTCCTCGCTACCCGCTACTCGCTACTTCAAATTCAGATTCCGATGAGCAGCCGCGCCGGATCCTCGATTGCCTGTTTCACTTTCACGAGGAATGTCACGGCTTCCTTGCCGTCGACGAGCCGGTGATCGTAGCTGAGGGCGAGATACATCATCGGGCGAATGACGACCTGGCCGTTCAACGCGATGGGGCGATCGTTGATGGCATGGAGGCCAAGGATGGCGCTTTGGGGCGGGTTGATGATGGGCGTGGAAAGCATCGAGCCGAAGATGCCGCCGTTCGTGATGGTGAAAACCCCGCCTTCGAGATCCGCGAGCGTGATCTTGTTTTCGCGGGCGCGCTTGGCGACGTCGGCGATCGCCTGCTCGATCCCGGCCATGCCGAGGGTGTCGCAGTTGCGAATCACCGGAACCATCAGGCCTTTCTCGGTCGAGACGGCGACGCCGATGTCGTAGTAGTGATGCTCGACAATGGTGTCGCCTTCGAGTCCGGCGTTGACCGCGGGGACGTCGCGGAGCGCATGCACGACGGCTTTGGCGAAGAACGACATGAAGCCGAGTTTGAGGCCGTGCTTCTTCACAAAGTCATCCTGATATCTTGCCCGCAGCGCGATCACCGCGGACATGTCGACTTCGTTGAACGTGGTGAGCATGGCCGCCTCGTGCTGTGCGGCGACGAGGCGCTGCGCGATTTTCTGGCGCAGCGGGGACATTTTGCGTCGTGTCTGGCGGGCTGGCGGCGGGGTCGGCGGCGAGGCCGCCGGAATCTCAGATTTGAGATTTGCGATCTCTGATGGCGGCGGCTTCGGCGCCGCGGCCGCCAGCATGTCACCCTTGGTGACGCGACCGGCTTTGCCACTGCCCGTGACCGTGGACGGATTAATTCCGGATTCGGTCGCGAGACGGCGGACGGCGGGGGAGGCTTCGGCCGCGGACAGAGGGCGGACTTCGGAGATAACGGGTCGGGCTTCGGCGACCAGGGGCACTCCGGTTGGCTGGAGAGGTACTTCCGACTTCTGGCTTCCGCTCTCGGGATCGATGGTCGCGACCACCTGGCCGATTTTCACCTCATCGCCCACCGCGGCCTTTAACGTGATGCGCCCGGCGGCCTCGGCGGTGCCTTCGGAGGTGATCTTATCGGTCTCCAGTTCGAACAGCGGCTGATCCTTTTTCACGACGTCGCCGTCGGCGACGTGCCATTTGGCGAGAACTCCGGACGAGATGGATTCGCCCATCGGGGGGATTTTGACTTCGAGGAATGGCATGGCGGATAGGAGTGAGTGATGAGGACCGTGGAGAAGTAAGAGGGAAGTGAGGAGGAGAAAGCAGGGGGATGAATGCTCACTACTTGCTGCTCGATGCTCGCTACTTTCGGCTTCAGCTTGTGAACGCCTGCTTGAGCAAGGCGGCGAGTTCGAGCCGGTGAAGAGCGAGGGAGCCGACGGCGGGGGAGGCGGAGGCGTCGCGACCGGCGTAGGCTGGCTTGCGGCCGAAGAGCTCCTCGAGTTGCGGGGCGATCCAGCTCCACGCGCCCATATTTTCGGATTCCTCCTGCGCCCAGAGCAGGTTGGCCCCCGCGTATCTCTTCGCGATTTCGGCGAGGCGTTTGCGGTGGAGCGGATAGAGCTGCTCGAGCCGGACGATGGCGGTGTCGGTGACGTGATGCTTCGCGCGATAATCGACGAGGTCGTAAAAAACTTTGCCGGAGCACAGGATCAGGCGGGCCGCCGTCGCGGGCGCGGCGGGATCGTCGAGGATTTCCTGAAAGGCGCCCTGGGTAAATTCGCCGAGGGACGAAACGGCCGCGGGGTGCCGCAGCAGGGACTTGGGCGACATGACGATGAGCGGCTTCTGCACATCGCGTTTCACCTGCCGGCGGAGCGCGTGAAAGAAATTGGCCGGAGTGGTGATATTGGCCACCTGGATGTTGTCCTCGGCGCAAAGTTGCAGAAAACGTTCGAGGCGGGCGGAGGAATGCTCCGGACCCTGGCCCTCGTAACCGTGCGGGAGGAGGAGGACGATGCCACTGGTGCGGTGCCATTTCGATTCGCCGGCGGCGAGAAACTGATCGATGACCACCTGCGCGCCGTTGGCGAAATCGCCAAACTGGGCCTCCCAGATGCAAAGCATGTGGGGATAATCGAGCGAATAGCCGTAGTCGAAGGCGAGCACCGCGGCCTCGGAGAGCAGCGAGTTGTAGACACAGAAGCGGGCTTGCTTCGAGTCGAGGGTCTTCAGTGGCGCGTGGGTGGCGTTGGTTTCCATGTCGTGGAGCACGGCATGGCGGTGGCTGAAGGTGCCGCGCTCGCAATCCTGCCCACTGAGGCGGATCGGGGCGCCTTCGAGCACCAGCGTGCCAAAGGCGAGCGCCTCGGCGAAGCCCCAGTCGATCGGGCCGCCGGCGCGGTGGGCCGCCGCGCGCGCGTCGAGAAAACGGCGGATCTTCGGGTTGGGCTTGAAGTCCGCGGGCACCGTGGTGAGGCCGCGCACCACCCGGTCGATCAGCCCGGCGGCGACGCCGGTCGCGACGGGTTTGAAGTGGAAGTCGGGTTGGAAGATGGCGGTCGAGCCCGCAAACTTCCGCGCCTCGATGGCGGCCGCGCGCCGGGCGGTCTTGGCGGTCTCGGCGGCCTTGGCCTGCTCGAGATTTTTTTCGAGCGCGGCGATGTACTCGGCCTTGATCGCCTCGGACTGGGCGGCGGTGATCGTGCCCTCGGCGATAAGCTGCCGGCTCAGCACGACCGAGACCTGCGGGTGCGTGGCGATTTTCCGGTAGAGCAGCGGCTGGGTGAAGGCGGGCTCGTCGGTCTCGTTGTGACCGTGCTTGCGGTAGCAATACATGTCGATCACGACGTCGCGGCCGAATTGCGCGCGGAACTCGAGGGCGAGCTGCGCGACCATGCAGACGGACTCGGGGTCGTCCCCGTTCACATGGAAGACCGGCGCCTCGATCATTTTCGCGACGTCGGTGCAGTAACGGGTGGAGCGGGCATCCACGGGCTCGGTGGTGAAACCGATCTGGTTGTTGACGATGAAGTGCAGCGTACCGCCGGTGCGATAACCGGGGAGCTGGGAGAAATTGAGCGTCTCGGCGACGGTGCCCTGGCCGGCGAAGGCGGCGTCGCCGTGAATCAGCAGCGGGAGTACGCACTTGCGCGTCGCGATGTCGCCCCGGATCCGCTGGCGGGCGCGGGCTTTGCCCTCGACGACGGGATCGACAATCTCAAGGTGCGAGGGATTGGCGGCGAGGCGGACCTCCACCGGTTTGCCCGCGGCGGTGTCGAGGATCGCCTCGTAGCCCAGGTGGTACTTCACGTCGCCATCGCCGCCGACAGTCTCGGGGATGTAGTTCTCGGAAAACTGTTCGAAGAGAACGTCGAAGTTCTTCCGCATCACGCTGGTGAGGATATTGAGCCGGCCCCGATGGGCCATGCCCATGACCACCTCGTCGACCCCGACGTGCGGGCACAGCTCGATAATCGAGTCGACGGCGGCAACCATGGTTTCGCCGCCTTCAAGCGAGAAGCGTTTCTGTCCGACATATTTCGTGTGCAGGAAGCGCTCGAAGAGCTCGGCCTTGTGGACGCGGCGGAGGATCCGGATTTTTTCCACCGGGGAAAAATTCGGCTGGTTGCGCGTCGATTCCATTTTTTCCTGCAGCCAGGTGCGCACCTCGACGTCCTGAATGTGGGTGTACTCGACGCCGACGTAATCGCAGTAGGTGAGCCGGAGCTGGGCGACAATGTCGCGGAGCTTCATCTGGCCGCCGCCGAGATACGTGCCGATGTCGAAGGCGGTATCGAGGTCGGCCTCGCCAAGCTTGAACTGGGCAAGGGAAAGCCGGGGGTGCGGGGCAGGGCGTTCGCTGAGCGGATCGAGATGGGCCTCGAGGTGGCCGATCGCGCGATAGGTGTTGATGAGATGGTGGACGCGGGACTGTTTCAGGGAATCGATGATCGGCGCGGTGGCGTGGGCATGGGTGGAGCTGGCGGCGGCGGTGGCGAGGGCCGCTGCGGGGGTGGTGCCACTGGCCCCGAGCGTGAAGCCCTGGAAAAAGGCGCGCCATGTCGGATCGACCGCGTTGTGATCTTGCAGCCAGGCCTCGTAGGCCGCCTCGATAACCGAGGCGTTGGCGGCGGAGGAAACGGAGGAGAGGTTCATGGAGGGAGCGCCGGAGAAGGCAGGAAGAGAGGGAGAGAGGAAGACGGGGAAGATTGGGAGAGGTGCGGGCGGCGGCTGTGGTGCGGCGCTGAGATCGTAAGGAGTTACTGGACCATTTTCGTTCGAAGGAGACAAGCGCGCCGCGGAACGTCACCGGGATTGCAATCCGGCTTAACGTCGGTAACAGGCGGATTAGGTTATCGACCCACCCAGAATGGAAACCCAAATCAAAGCCTCTCTCAACGCGTTGCTGGCCGCCATCAAGGCGGCTGATGGACAGATTATTGCGGACGAAATGGCGCAGCTGGATGACTTCGTGGCCCGCGGGCGAGCCGGGCTGCATCCGCAGCTCGTTCACTTCCTGGAGAATCGCAGCTATGCCAAGGCGCTCATGTTCCTCGGCGGCGAAACGGACATCCCGGTCGGCGTGTGCGGCGGGCGGGCGGGAAAAAAATAGGGGCGTCTCGGCGCAGTCGGTATGGCCAATTTGGAAATCGAAAGGATCTTCGCACCATGAGTAACGACAAGATTTCAACCGGCGGCGGGCAGGGCTTGCAGCAAAACCCATTCGCGGCACTGAGTGCCACCGGACTGCCGGTGGCGCCGGCGCCGGCCAAGGCGCCGCCGGACCCCAGTCAGGGTCGGCCGACGCCCGGACCGGTGCTGAAAAATCGCGGGCGGGTTGATCTCCGGCGTGAAACGGGCGGGCGCGGCGGAAAGACCGTGTCGGTGGTCGATGGCTTTGTCGGTATCGGCTTGCCGGAAAAGGAGCAGCTGGTGAAAAAAATGCGCGCGGCGTGTGGCTGTGGCGGAACCGTCAAAGACGGTGAAATTGTCATCCAGGGCGACCAGCGGGAAACGATGGCGCGGATTTTGGTTGAGGCAGGATTCCGGCCGGTGATGGCGGGCGGCTGAGGAGCGACCACCGGTCGCCGCTGCCGGCTTTTTCAGATTGGCCCGTCTCCGTTACGCGCGGGCGGGCGGGGCACCGGTCGCCGGCTCACTCCGCTTCACTGGATTTTTAAAAACGATGGTGAACACCACGAGGACAATCATCGCGCCCACGGCCGGCACCATCCATACTCCCTGCCAGTTATGAAGGATCGTACCCTGCGGTTCCGCCAGCCGGTAGATGGCGAGCGTCTTGCCGGCAAGCATCGTGCCGACGAAAGCCCCGACACCCCAGAGGATGAAGGCGATAAAACCCTGCGCGGCCGCCCGGTTCTTTTCGTTGGCCTCGCTATCGACGTAGAGCTGGCCGGCGATAAACAGAAAGTCATAGCAGATGCCGTGGACCAGGATGGCGCCGAAAATAAAGGCGGTTTGCAGACCGGTTGACATATCCACGCTGCCGGCGAGCAGGAGGTAGCGCGTGACCCAGGCAAGAATGCCGAGGAAAATCGTCTTCTTATAACCCAGCCGGCGCAGGAAAACCGCCAACAGCAGCATGAAGGTGACGTCCGAGACCTGCGACAGGGACATTTTGGCCGTCAAGCCGGTCCATTGCAGTTCGGTCAAGTAGATCGACAGGGCAACAAAGTAGAAGTACAGCGGAATGCAGATCAGGAACATGCAAAAGATGAAACCGCCGAAGGCGGGTTTCTTGAGCAGCGCCAATGCATCCAGTCCGAGGATTTCGCCGATCGAAACGTTGGCGCCCACCTTCTTCGGCGGCGTATGCGGCAGGAAAAACGCATAAAGCCCAAAGACAATGGAAAGCCCGCCGGCGAGGTAGAACTGAATTGAAGATTGTTCGCCGTGCAGGACGCTGAGCGTGACGCCGCCGGCGGCCCAGCCGACCGCGGAGAACACCTTGACCCGGGGAAAATCAACTTTCGGCTCATGGAGATGGTGGAGCGAAAGGGAATTGCCGAGGGCGAGGGTCGGGGCGTAGAGGGCGCAATAGAGAATCAACATCGGATAGAAGGCCCCGAAGGAGTGCACCTGGGCCAGCGCGATGAGGGCGGCTCCGCCGAGGACTCCCAACACGCCCAGAAGCTTTTCAGACGGAAAATAGCGGTCGGCAATCAGGCCGACAAAGAACGGCGAGATCATCGAGCCGATGGCGAATGCGCTGTACGCAGCGCCAATTTGCTCCCCGCCAAACTTGAGCGTGGAGGCGAGGTAAGTGCCCATGCTCATATACCAGGTTCCCCAGATAAAATACTGGAGGAACATGAAGACGGACAGGCGGACCTTGATCGAGGTTTGCGACGGGTTCATAAGAAAGGGGGTATCGTAGCTAGAGTCTGCGTTCGAGCGTTGGGGATGGAGATTCTACTTTTGCGTCGGGCGCTCAACGCCCCGCGCCCGCGACGGCAACCTTGATTGAGTACAGGGACTTTCGTGCCGTGATGAAGAGGGTCTTGCCGTCGTCGCCGCCGAAGCAGAGATTGGCGGGGGATTCGGGCACGAGAATCTTGCCGACGAGGCTGCCGTCGGGCGCGAAAATCTGGACACCGTCGCCGGCGCTCGACCACACCCGTCCGGCCTGGTCCACCCGAATGCCGTCGGGGACACCCTGATCGATTTTGCAGAACACCTGCCCGCCGCTCACGGTGCCGTTGGCTCTGACCTCGAAAACACGGATGTGCTTCGGACTCCCGGAATCGGCGATGTACAATTTCTTTTCATCGGGCGAGAACGCCAGGCCGTTCGGATTCACAAAGTCCTGCACGAGCACCGTGGTCTGGCCGGTCTTCGGATCATGCCGGTAAACATGGTTGCCAGGCTGCTCCTTGCCCTCCTTTTGCTTGGTGGCGGGATTGGTCTTCAGACCGTAGTCCGGGTCGGTGAACCACAGGGTACCGTCGGACTTCACCACGACATCGTTCGGTGAATTGAATTTCTTGCCCGCGAAGGAATCGACGACGGTCTTGACCGCGCCGCTTTGCTCCTGAATCGCCACCCGCCGGCCGCTGTGCTCGCAGGTGATGAGACGGCCTTCGCGGTCCGTGGTGTTGCCGTTGGCATTGTGGCTCGGTTGCCGGTATGTGATCACGGCTCCGGCGGGTTTCCACTGTTTGAGTTCGTCCCTCGGAATGTCGCTGAAGACGAGATACCCACCGCTCTTGATCCAGGTCGGGCCTTCCGTGAAGGTAAAATCACCCGCGAGCTTTGTCACCTTGGCGTCGGCTGGCACGCACTGGCGGAATTCGGCCGCCTGGGTGATTTGAAAATCCGCCGCGTGGAGCACGAGTCCGGGCGCGGCGAACGTGAGGGACAAGCAGAGGAGAAATCTCATCCGTTCAACGTCCAGCCCTTGCGGTAGGTGCGACTGAGCAGGGCGTTTCCTTCCGCGCTGTTGGTCACCCGGCCGGACTTGCCATCGTAATCGAGCTTCTGGCCCGCACGGTAGGCAACGAGGCCGAGCATCAGTTGCTCGGTCATCAGGCCGGAGTAATCGAAGTTGCACGTGGTCTTTAGGTTTCCTTTGCACGCATTGATCCACTCGTGCTGGAAGTGCTCAATTCCGGGGGTCAGATCTTTCTTGGCCCGCGGCTTGTAGTAAGTGAGGTCGGAGCCTTTGCCGTAGGGCAGGACGATGCGATTGTTGAAATCGGCGATGATGAATCCCTTGTCGCCCTTGAACATGGCGCCGTGGCCGATCTTGTTCAGGTCGACGAAGGGTTGGGGCGACGTGGGCATTGCGCCACCTTGGTACCACATCACTGGAATCGGTCCGCGCCAACTGTTGGCCGGGTGCTGCCAGGTGGCCGTCAGCTTGACGGGGGTGACTTCGGCATTGAAGGGATCGCCGCTGGCCTCGACCGAGGTCGGCCACGTGGCGTCGATCGCATTCCAGACGAGGTCCATGGTGTGCGTGCCCATGTCGCCCACCTGGCCGCTGCCAAAGTCCCAATACATGTTCCAGTTGAGGCAATTCGCGCCCGGAGGCGCGCCGAAGTAACCGGGATTGTAGGGATGCCATGGTGACGGACCAATCCAGAGATCGTAGTTCAGCGTCGAGGGGGGGGAACCCGCGGCCGGCAGATAGCCTGGCTTGGGGAGCTGGCGGTTGCCCCAGGCACGGGCTTCCTTCAATTCGCCAATCACGCCGTCGCGAATCAGGTCGCGCACCCGTGGAAAGTTATCGATGGCGTGCCGTTGCGTCCCCATCTGGGTCGCGAGCTTGTTCCGGTTCTTGAGGTACGTCTCACGCACGACACGGCATTCCGCGACACAATTGCCGAGCGGTTTTTCGCAATATACATGCAGGCCGCGATTCATGGCCCAGTTGGCGATGAAGGCGTGGGTATGATCGGGCGTGCAGATGACGACCGCCTCAATGTCCTTTTGCTCGAGGCAGAGGCGCCAGTCGGCATAGTGTTTTGCCTTCGGAAACACGCGCGCGGCCTCGGCGAGGGCGTTCTGATCCACATCGCACAGGGCGACAATGTTGGTGTCCTTGAGCGCGTCGTGATGCTGTTTGCCGCGACCCCACGCGCCGATGAGGGCGATGTTGAGCTTGTTCGACGGGGCGGTGGCGCCCTTGAGTGTGCCGCTGGGTAGGATCAAAAGTCCGGCAGTGAGAGCGGACGTCTTCTTCAGAAAGTCACGACGGTCGATGGAGGAGGAGTTCATGGCGATGGGAATAGTCTCTATGGTCAGGTGCCGGGGAGGCGCAGCCAAAAAATGGCGGCCAAGAAAAAATTAGCGGGGCGATAGTACGGCCAGCGCCCGAGCTTCTGCCGGTCGCTGCAGTTCGGCCCGCGGCATTTCCGGTGGATAGATCTGTCGTCACTTTGCCGCGGCCTTCTTGTTCTTCCCTCCACCTTTCTTCTTTTTTCCAGCTGGGGCGTCCGGGGCGCTCGGCTCGGCCTGTTCGGCGCTCCAGCTGTTCCATAGTGCCTGTAATTCTTTGACCTTGGCCGGCTGGGCGCTGGCGAGATTCCGGGACTCCCCGATGTCGTCAGCGAGGTTGTAGAGTTCCGGCTCCGGGCCACCACCCCGGGAGACGACCAGCTTCAGGTCACCGTGCCGCACGGCCCATTGCGGACCATAGCGCCAGTAGAGCGTCTGGTGCGGGCGGGCCTTGTCTGCGCCCGTGAGGTAGGGGGTCAGATCGACGCCATCGATTCTCCAGGAGGGATCCACTTTCCCGCCGGCGGCGGTCACAACGGTCGGCAGGACGTCCAGATTCATCACCGGAAAGTCATACGTCTTGCCCGCGGGCCACTTCCCCTTCCATTGGGCTATGAACGGCACGCGCGGTCCGCCTTCGTAGGTCGTCATCTTGAAGCCGCGGAGCGGGCCGTTGCCTGAAGTGGTGCTCTGCGTCGGACCGCCGTTGTCGGCAATGTAAAAGGCAATCGTGTTTTCCTCCTGCCCCATTTCCCGGATCTTGCCCATGACGCGACCGACGGCGTCGTCCATGGCCGACAACATGGCGGCAAACGTCTTGCGCTTTTCTTCGGTGATCGTCGGAAACCGATCCAGGTACTTCTTCGTCGCCTCCAGCGGGGCGTGCACGGCGTTGAAGGGCAGGTAGAGGAACCAAGGTTTGGATTTGTTTTTCTCGAGCCAGTCGATTGAGCGCTCGGCGTACGCGTCGGTGGTGTAGAACGTTGGGTCCTCAACCTTGCGGACGTCGTTTGAGAGGCGCGAATCGACGAAATTGGTGGGATGGAAGAACGGGGTGTTGTTGAGTGTGCCGTAGAACTCGTCGAACCCGCGCTTGGTGGGCCGGTATTCGGTACCGGCGCCGAGGTGCCACTTGCCCACGGCGGCGGTGGCGTAGCCGAGACCCTTGAGCCGGTTCGCGATCGTGGTCTGGTCGAGGCGCAGTCCCGTTTGGTTAGCGACGCTGTTGAACTCGTGGCCGAACCGGGTTGGGTAGCGGCCGGTCATCAGCCCGGCGCGCGAAGGGCTGCAATACGTCGCGGCGACGTAGCCCTGCGTGAAACGGATCCCGTTCCGGGCAATCGCGTCGATATTCGGGGTCGGGATCTCCTTGTTGCCCTGGCAGCCGAGCTCCCCCCAGCCCAGATCGTCGGCATAGAAAATCACGACGTTGGGCGGGTTTGCCGCGTCGGCCCGGTGCGCGAGGCTGATCAGCAACATGGCGGCCAGTGCGAATGGCAGGCGGCCGGTGACGAGGGGTGACCGGAGGCATCGCCGGCTGAGAGCGGGCAGGGTGGAACTTTGAGGATTCACGAATTTATGATTAGTGGAGAATTGCAGCGGCTCGGGAAGGAGACGAATCTCCGATGCGGTGGTTTCAGGGAAGGAGACAGGCTGGCGGGCGGGCGGCTTCTTTGCTCCAGTCATGATACTAATCCCGCCCTCATGAACATCCCTCCGGTTCTGCGCCAGCTAGCGCGTGTGCCTTGTGCTGGCGGTTGCGCGATCGGCCAGACGCGCCCGGTGCGCCAGCGCCAGTTCCGACAGGAAGTCGGCTGGCGCCATTCGGCCGGATTCGGGCAAGGGCTCGACATGGCTCGGTCAATCACTCCGCGGGCGCAATCCGCAACTCAAAAATGCATTATCAGGACTGTTTCGTCGTCGCCATTCTGGCACTTGAACAATTCAATCGGGCCATGAGCCCTTCCCAGTAAGGTAATCGAGTAAGGGCCGAATAACACTGTTCGGCGGAAAGAAAGTATTAATCGTTCCCCAATGCATGGCGCACGCGGAGCCGCGGAGCACGCGGAGAGGGCAAGATTGCTCCGTGCCTCCGCGTGAACCGCTGCCTCAACTGCACCGGATAAAGATGCCCGAGACATTCCACGGTAAGATCGCCCTTTTTATTTCCGCTGCGGGCGCGAGAATTTCCCAACCGCCGACAAGGCGCCAGAGCCAACGTGCGGATCGGGCCTGCGATTCTCGACGGCGCGCTTCCGTTCGACCGGGCCCTTTCATCCCGTAAGACGGCCTGTGCGCGCGTCCGCGCGTGGCTGACCTTTGTCTACGACGACGCGAATGCTTTTGAGCCATACGAAGTCGCGATCGAGTTTTCGAGAGCTAGAGACGGCCCCCTGTTTCTGAGTTCGTGACCTCAAAGCAAGTGCTTCAGGTCGCGGTGCGAATTGTCGCGGTTGAGTCCTCCGCATGCGGCGTCACCGCCAGGCTGTCACCGTATCGACGAGCGCCTGCATGCACTCGATTTTGGCGTGCGGCATGATGCCGTGGCCGAGATTGAAAATATGGCCCGAGGTGCCGCGCATCGATTCGAGCAAGCGCGTCGTTTCACGCGTCACGATCTCCGGCGTCGTGTTGAGCAGCACTGGGTCGAGATTGCCCTGGACGGCGACATTGGCCGGCAACGCCCGGCGGACGATCGTCAGATCGCTGGTCCAATCGACGCTCAGCCCGCGGATCCCGGTGAACGCCTGGTCGGTGAGATGCGCCGCCGTGCCCTTGGCGCGAACGTGCCACGATCCGTGTAGAACAACTGCTTGATTCGCTCGAAGTCCTCGGAGCTGCCACCTTCGACCATATAGGTGGCGAGGGTCCACGGCGAGCCGCCGAAGCCGAGCAGCGCCCGCGACCCGGCAAGCTCCTGCTTGATCAAACCGAGCGCATCGGCCACGTAGCGCATCGGCCACGTAGCGCAGTCGTTCGGGCACGGCATCGGGAGGCGCGAGCGCGTCGACCTGGGCGTGGGTATCGAGCCGGAACTCCATCGCGATTCCGCCGCCGTCGCGGAATTGATAGCCTTGGCCGAGCGCCTCGGCCGCCGCCTCCTTCATGCGTTGGAGGTCGCGGATGATGCCGCCGTCGTCCCACCAGGCGTAGACCTGCTCCGGCGGCTGGGCGTGTTGGCCTAGCTTCAGCCCGCGCTTTTCAGATTCAGGAGACGCGGGCTTCAGCTCCGCGCTACCGTCAACCTGCAGAGGCGCACCCATGGTGTTCCCAAATGCACTTGTGCCCGACAGTCAATTTGCCACCAAACTCCCTTTGCCCCATGCCGCCTGCAACGTTCTCAACCCAAACTCCTCAAAGCGATGACGGAACCTTTTCAACCTTTGCCCCACCCCGGTGGATTCGCGCGCCGTGATTTTCTCAAGCTCTCCGGCGCCGCCGCCGCGGGGCTGGCCTTCTGGCGGCTGCCCGTCATGGCCGGGCCGTTCACGCGGGCAAACTTCGACCAGTTGGTGCCCGCGGACAAAAAGCTCGCGGCGGAGTGGGTGAAGTCGCTGTACGCGCGGGGTGCGCCGGAGGTGTGGCGCGGCAGCGACCTCAAGTACGTCGGGATGCCGGTCGGTGGCATCGGGGCGGGCCAGCTGTACCTCGGCGGCGACGGGCGGCTGTGGCACTGGGACATTTTCAACCGGCACATCTCGACCGGGCAGGAACACTATGCCACACCGCTGACACCGTCTTCGCCGCTGGCCCAAAGTTTCACCCTCCGAATCGGCGAGCGGGTCCACGCGCTGGATCGCGGTGGGTTTGCGGACGTGAGTTTTCGCGGCGAGTACCCCATCGGCACCGTGCACTACGCCGACCCGGCCGTGCCGCTGACAGTGAAACTGGAGGCGTTCTCCCCCTTCATTCCCCTCAACGCAGACGACTCCGGTCTGCCCGCCACGATTCTCGAATTCACCGTCCGCAATCCTGGCGCCCTGCCGGTCGAAGCCACCTTGCTCGGTGAGCTGGAGAACGGCGTCTGTCTGTACAGCCGGGCGCGGGAGGGAACGCTGCGGCAGCGAGTCGTCCGGCAGCCAGGGCTGACGACGCTGGTCTTCTCCGCGGAGGCATCCGAGCAGGCCGCCAGCCTGCGCCCCGACCTCGTGTTCGAAGACTGGGACAAGTGGAGTTACGACGGCTGGCGGGTGGAGGGCGCGGCCTTCGGCCAGCGGCCGGTGCGGAAGAAGGACATTCCAGCGTATCAGGGTGACGTGGGCGGCGACACCGCCTCGGTGGTGAATTCCCACGCCAGCGCGCCAGGCGGGAGCGTGGCCGAGAAGGATCGCGCCACGGGCAAGCTCACGAGCCAGGCCTTCACGATCGAACGTCACTTCC
>JBIJCX010000517.1:0-4771 GCA_044344465.1 Opitutaceae bacterium | reverse complement strand
GCCCGCTCGATCGCGTTTCGAATGCGGGCACGAGGACGTGCCCGCCCACCACTGAAAGCAGTTGCCCGTTTCCACGTCGCACTGCGGGCGTCGGCACGCGACTCCCATGCATCTCAAGCGCCTCGTTCCGCCCACGTTCAAACCACGCACAACTGCATCATCTTCGCGAGGGTCTCCAACGGCGCCTTCGTGGGCGTGTATTCGTGGGAGAGGTAGCCTTGATAATTCAGGTCGGCGATCGCCTTGCAGATCGGCGGGTAATAAATTTCCTGCGTTTCGTCGAACTCGTGGCGACCCGGATTGCCCGCGGTGTGAAAATGGCCGATATACTGGATGTTCTGCTGGATGGTGCGGATGATATCCCCCTCCATGATCTGCATGTGGTAGATATCGTAGAGCAGCTTCACCCGCGGCGAGTTGACGCGCTTGCAGAGTTCCACGCCCCACGCTGTGCGGTCGCACATATAGCCAGGGTGGTTGACCTTGCTGTTGAGCAATTCCATGCAGATCGTGACGCCCGCGTCTTCGGCCTGCTGCTTGACCTTGTTCAGGAAGACCACGCAGTTATCGAGACCCTGTTCGTCGGAAATCCCCTCCCGGTCGCCGGCGAGTACGATGACGTTCGGGGCCTTGGCCGCCGCCGCCGCCTTGATCGCCTCGCGCATCTTCGGTTCCACTGTGCCGTGGTTCTTCCGGTCGTTGATGCCGTCCTTTTTGATGCCGCTACCGCCGGGCAGCATCGTGGGAATCAGGCCGTATTTTTTCAGGGCGGGGAAGGCCTCGGGCCCCACCAGATCGATGCCGACTGCGCCAACCTTGGCGGCCTCGCGGCACATGCCGTCGATGTCGAGGGTGATGCCCTTGAAGACCCCGCGACACACGCCCTGTTTAAGCCGGCCCTGGCGGGGGGCGGCGGCCGGGGCGGCTGAGGCGGTGCCGCGAAGGATGGAAAACGCGCCCAGGCTGCCGAGCGCGGCGATGAAGTTCCTGCGACGAATGGGCGAGGAGAGTTTGGTTTTCATGGCGAGCGTAATGGGAGATAGCGTGATCGCACCCGCCGACCGGCGGTGGCACGCAACGGTAATTTATTCCAGTGGGGGACGGATGACCCCGCACATCTTGTGCAATGCGGCGCAGGTTTTGGCCGCGGGTGGGAGGCGCGGATCGCTTGAGACGGCAATGCCGCAACCAAAGGAACCAAGAGGATGTTGCCCACGGAACACACGGAAGACACGGAATTCCATTCGCCTTTTCCCGTGTGTTCCGTGTGTTCCGTGGGCTAAAGGTTTGGATGCCTTAAATTCATCCGCGTCGATCGACGGAATCGACGGACTGGGCTTTGCTCCGAGGTGTTTTCCGGGGCACGTTTGTTTTCAGGAATCCGGCTTGCGCAATTTCTCTCTACCACAGAAATCTCAGGCTGGCTTGCCTGCCTCGGTCTTGGTCCCCCCCTGAATTCCTTCCCCACCTGCCTTGAACCCCACTCTGCGCCAAGTCCTCGTGGCCGTCCTTGCCGGCGGCGTCGGGAGCGTTTTCGCCGGGGCACCGGCGAAAACAGCGGAGGCCGAGTTGCTGTTCGCCCGCAAGGTTTGGCCACTGTTGCAGGAGAAGTGCCTGGCCTGTCACGGCCAGGACGAGGAAAAGATCAAAGGCGATTTCGACCTCCGCACGCGGGAATCATTCGCGGCCGGCGGCGCCAGTGGCTTCGCGCCGGTGAACGAGCGTGCGCCCGAACGCAGTCCGCTCCTGCGCGCGATCCGGCGGCGCGATGGCGATTTCGAACCGATGCCGCCCAAGGAAAACGACCGGCTCAGCGATGGGCAGATCGCCGATCTCGAACAGTGGGTGATCGCCGGCGCCCCGTGGCCGGATGCGGCGCGGTTCGCGGAACTGGCCCAGACGGCGTCGCCGTGGGATGCGGCTGACGGGGTCAGGGTCAAGACCAGCGGAGGCATGGCGGACGACTGGACCAACCGCCGCTACAAGCCCGAGGATTTGTGGGCGTATCGGCCGCTGCGGAAACCGGCGGTGCCCGCGGGCGGGGACGGAGGGACGGAGGGAAAGAGGGAGGGAGGGACAGAGGGAAAGAGAGAGAGGGAAAATAGTGTCTCTCCGTCTCCCCGTCTCTCTGTCTCTCCCTCTCCCATTCCCCCTCTTCAACCGAATCCCATCGATGCGTTCATCGATGCCAGGCTGGCGGTGGCGAAACTTGCGCCCGCGCCACCCGCCGATCGCCCGACACTGATCCGTCGAGCGACCTTCGATCTGCTTGGGTTGCCGCCGACCCCGGAGGAAACGGCGGCGTTCCTGGCCGATGCGGACCACGACGACCGGGCTTTCGCGCGCGTGGTCGAACGGTTGCTGGCGTCGCCGCATTACGGGGAAAAGTGGGGGCGGCACTGGCTCGACGTCGTGCGCTATGCGGATTCGAGCGGCTTCGCCAACGACTTTGTCCGCGGCAATGCCTGGCGCTATCGCGATTATGTCGTTCGCGCGTTCAACGACGACAAGCCCTACGATCGTTTCATCCGGGAACAGATCTCGGGTGATGAAATGGCCGCCGTCCAGCCACCGCCGGTGGATGCGCTGCGTTCAGCCGAGCTGTTGATTGCGACGGGCTTCCTGCGGATGGGACCCTGGGAACTCACGGGCATGGAGGTGGCGAAGGTCGCGCGGCAGCGTTTTCTGGACGACGTGACGCAGTCGGTCGGAGAGACCTTTCTCGGCCAGGCGCTCCAGTGCGCCCGCTGCCACGATCACAAGATCGATCCCGTGCCGACGCGCGACTACTACTCGATGCAGGCGATCTTTGCCACGACGCAGCTTGCCGATCGGCCCGCGGCGTTTCTGCCCACGGAGAACCGGGCGGGCTTCGAGGAGAAGAAATATCTGGCGCAACGGCAGGAGTTTTATCGGGGTGTGCTCAAGCGACTGGACGAAAAGTCCCTGGCCGCGGCTCGCGCGTGGTACGCGGAAAAGCGGATTGATCCCGCGCCGTTCGAGCAGGCGGTCGCGGACGTGCTCGGCACCAAGAGCAATCGCGGGCGCGATGCGGGTTATGCCGGGGTGCGCGCGGCGCTGATGAGGCGCGGCGTCCCCGAGGAACGCATTCCCCCCAAGCTGGCCGGTTTCTCCCCGGCGGATTACGGCCAGGAGCGAATCGCGCGAAAGGGACTCGAGCGTCTGCAGTGGGAGTTTGACCGTTATGAACCGCTCGCCTTTTCCGTCTATGCGGGGCGCACCCCGGAGCTGAAGGCCGTGCTGGCCCCGCTGCGGCTGCCGGGAGCGCGAGCGGGCGCGGGTGAGCTCGAACAAACGTGCATCCTGCCCGGCGGCGATCCCTTTGCCCGCGGCCCGGTGGTCGCTCCGGCGGTGCCCAGCGCCGCGACCATGCTCGGCGAAATGCAGGCTGCGCCGATCGAGCTGTCCGCCGGGATCGAGGGCCGCCGCCTCGCGCTTGCCGACTGGATCGCCGCGGCGAAGAATCCGCTGACCGCCCGGGTGATGGTGAACCGGATCTGGCTCTGGCATTTCGGGTCCGCCCTGGCGGGCAACCCGAACAACTTCGGCGCCACGGGCAAGAAACCCACGCATCCCGAGTTGCTCGACTGGCTCGCCGCGACCTTCATCGAGGGCGGTTGGTCGGTGAAGGCCATGCACCGGTCGATCATGAGTTCGAACGCCTATCGCCGCGCGTCGCACCACCCGGATCCGAAGCGGCTCGCGGAAAGGGATCCGTCCAAAACGAGCTACGCCGTGTTCCAGCCGCGCCGGCTCACGGCCGAGGAATTGCGCGACACGATGCTGCACGTGACAGGCGAACTGAACCCCGCCTTGGGCGGGATTCCGGTGCGTCCGGAGATGAATCGCGAGGCGGCGCTGCAGCCGCGGCAGGTGATGGGCACGTTTGCCGAGGCGTGGCAGCCTTCGCCGACGCCAGCCCAGCGGCACCGGCGCAGCCTCTACGTGCAGCAGGTGCGCGGGCTCGGCGATCCGTTCATGGAGGTCTTCAACGCGCCGAGCCCGGATCTGTCGTGCGAGCGGCGCGAGGCCTCGACCGTCACGCCGCAGGCCTTCGCGCTGTTCAACAGCCAGGCGTCCTACCAGCGCGCGATCGCGTTTGCCGCCCGGCTGCTGCGGGACGCGCCGTCCCGCGACGCCGCGCTCACCCGCGCGTTCGCGCTCGCCTATGGTCGCACCCCGGGGGCAGGGGAGGTCGGGGCCGGACTCGCCCACTGGAACGCGATGACGGCCCGGCACCGCGCGCTGAAGTTCGCGCCGCCGTCGGTCCCGCGCGAAGTCGTGCGCGAGGCCGTGGAGGAAAATACGGGCGAGAAATTCACGTTCATCGAGCCGCTCGAAGTCGCGGCCGATTTTATTCCCGACCTGCAGCCGGCCGACGCCGCGCCCGAATTGCGCGGCCTGGCGGAAGTGTGCCTCGTGCTGCTGAACTCGAACGAATTCGCGTATGTATACTGATCCGTGTTTTGCGGATAAACATCTCCGTGTCATTGGCAGCGCAGCGAAGAATCCAGCAGGATGGACGCATGCGGCCGCGCTGCTGGATTCTTCGCTGGCGCTCAGAAGGACAGAATTTTTTGAAGCCGCGCCCACCCCGAGGCTGACGAACCTGCACCCATGAGCACCCCCTTCCCCTGCGCCGGCCACCGTGCGCTCCACGCCCCGACGCGGCGCGAGTTTTTGTACAGTCTCGGGGCCAGTCTTGGCAGCGTCGCCTTCACGAGTCTGCTCGCCGGGCAGGCGCGCGTCG
>JBIJCX010000019.1:0-50406 GCA_044344465.1 Opitutaceae bacterium | reverse complement strand
GCGCTCTTCGCCGGTGACTCGGTCGAGGCCTCGCTGCGGCGGATCGGCGAGAACCGGACCGGACGGGCGACCCACGTGGTCGCCGCCGGCGATCGCTTCTTTCGCCAGGCCCTGGCCGGCGATCTTGCGTCCGCCGCCGGCGTGCGCGCGGCGCCGCTCGTGTATGCGCGCGGCACCGCTGCTCACGGTGCGACCCGGGCCGTCGTGAACCAGGCGCAACTCGTCGGGGTCACCGAGGCCTTCTGGCAACTGGCGCCCGTCCCGGGGCCGGTTCCCCTGGATGCCGCGACGTCGGCCGTCGCGATCAATGAAACGCTTGCCCGCCGGCTGAGTCTCGCCGTGGGCGACGCGTTGATCGTGCGGTTGCAGAAGCCCGGCACGCTCGCTGGCAACGCCCCCGTGGCTGGAGCGGAAAGCACGCTGCAAAGTCTCCGCTGCAACGTCGCGGCCATCGTGGGAGACGCGTCCTTCGGGCGGTTCAGCCTCGACACGTCGCAGATGGCGCAGCCCACGGTCTTCCTGCCGATCAGACTGCTGCAGGAAAGCATCGGGCATCCGGGCGGCGCGAATCTCCTGCTGATCGAGGCGGCGGGATCGGAGGCGAATCTCAAGGGCGCGCTGGCGCGCACGGTGCGGCTGGCCGACTACGGATTGGCGCTGAAGTGGCTCGAGCCGGCGGCGGTTTTCGAGATCAGCTCGAGCCGGATCTTCATCGACCCGGAACTGGCGGAGGCCGTGATCGGCGCGATGCCGGGGACACAGCCGGTGGTTTCCTACCTCGTGAACGAATTTCGGCTGCGCGAGCGAAGCACACCTTATTCGATCGCGACCGCCACGACGCGCGAAGCCGCGCCTTTCCTCCCGCCGGACCTCGGGCCGAGGGACATCGTGCTCAACGACTGGCTCGCGGCCGACCTGCAGGCGTCCGCGGGCGACGAGGTGCGGCTGACCTACTTCCAGGCGGGCGCGGCCGGTGCGCTGATCGAGCAGCAGGCGGCATTCCGCGTCCATTCCGTCGTGCCGATGCAGGGGCTGGCAGCCGATCGCGCCTGGATGCCCGATTTTCCCGGCATGAGCGACGCGAAGACCACGAGCGAATGGGATCCGGGGCTGCCGCTCAAACTCGATCTGATCCGCGACAAGGACGAACGCTATTGGGACGATTTCCGCGGAGCCCCGAAGGCGTTTCTTTCGCCCGCGGCGGGCCGCGGCATCTGGTCAACCCGCTGGGGAAATTACACCGCCCTGCGGATCCCGTTTGCCCGCGACCGCGAAGCCGCCCTGGTGACGTCCCTGCTCAGTGCACTGCGTCCGGAGATGAACCAGTTGATCCTGCGCAATTTTGGGGCGGGCGCGGCGGGTGCGATGCCGCCGGCGGTCGATTTCGGCGGGTTGTTCGTCGGCATGAGTTTCTTCCTGATTGTCGCCGCGCTGGGCCTGGTCGCGATGCTGTTTCAATTTTGCCTGCTCCAGCGCAATCGGGAAGACGCGCTTTTGGCCGCGGTTGGACTGTCCGGCCGCCAGCTGTTGCGGTGGCGGCTCGTCGAGGGATTCGTGATCCTGCTCGGCGGCTGCCTGATCGGCCTGCCCCTGGCCATGCTCTACACGCGGGGAATCCTGCGTTTCCTCGAATCCATCTGGGCCGGGCAGGGCACGGCGGCGACATTTGTTTTCGCCGCGCGGCCCGGCAGCATCGCCGTGGGCAGCGCGGTGTTTCTGCTCCTCTCGGTGTTGGCAATCTGGCTGGCGATCCGCCAGCAGGCGCGCCGGACGCTTTCGATTCGACTGGCGGCTCATGCGGAGGAGACCGCGCCGCTGGCCGGGGTCCGGCGCTCGTCCCTCGTCATCGCAGTCGTGGCGGTTGCGATTGGCGCCGCGGCGCTCGGGCTTTCGGGTCGCGGGTTGCCGGCGCAGGGGGCTTTCTATCTCGGAGGGTTTGCCCTGCTCGCCGCCGGAATTGCGACGTACCGCTGGCGGCTCGCGGTGGTGAAAACTGGGGCACCTGCAACCGGCGCGTTGGTCGTTCCGGCTTCAGCCGACAACCCTGAGCGCCGGGGCCGGCTGAAGCCGGAACCACCAACCAGGCCGCTCGACGCAAGCTATCTCGGAGGACTCAATCTCCAGGCGCGGCGGTCGCGCAGCCTCACCGTGGTTGGACTCATCGCGACCGCGGTCTTCATGGTGCTCTCGGTCGCGTCGTTTCGAAAACAGGTCGGTGCCGACTGGCTGGAGCATGGGAGCGGAACCGGCGGATTTGCTTTCTGGCTGGAAACCACCGCGGCCCTGAACGCCGCGCGCGATGGCCGCTCGACGGGATTTGAGATCTTCGAAGGCCCGGCCGGCGCCCTGGGCGAAATCGTTCCGATCCGCGCCGGCGTGGGCGACAACGCCAACTGCTTCAATCTCAACACGACCGCCCAGCCGCAGTTGCTCGCGGTTGACGCCGCGAAGCTGGCCGCGCGCCGCGCCTTCCCGCTGACGGTGCCGGCGCGCGAGCGGAGCGGATCTGGCTGGAGCGCGCTCAGCGCGAAGAGTGCGGCCGGGGCCATCCCCGCCTTGGTGGACGAGACGACGCTGCTTTGGGCGTTGAAGCGCAAGGTGGGTGATGTGCTCCGTTACACGGACGAAAACGGCCGGCCGTTTGAGGTGCAGATCGTCGGCACGCTGCGCGACTCGATCTTCCAGGGTTACCTGCTACTCGACGAGCGATTGTTTCTGGAGAAATTTCCGTCCCATCCCGGTTATGCGATCTTTCTGGTCGACGCCGCGAACGCGGCCAACCTCGGCGCGACCCGGCAGCGGCTCGAGGCGGCGATCCGGGATGTTGGCGGCCGGGTGGATCTCACGCGCGAGGTGCTCGCGGCCTTTCATCAAATCGAGAACACCTACATCGCCATCTTCAACGTGCTCGGATCCCTCGGCGTGATCCTCGGCAGTCTCGGGCTGGCCATCGTGGTCGCCCGCAATCTGCGCGAGCGGCGGGGCGAGTTTGCGGTCATGACCGCCATGGGCATTCCGCGGGGCGTGTTGGCGCGCATGGTGTTTTCGGAATACAGCCGGCTCGTGCTCTGGGGCATCGCGATCGGCGCGCTGGCCTCGGCGCTCGCCGTCTGGCCCAACATCACGGCGCTGCCCGCCGGGCCCACCCTGCTCTTGGTGACGGGACTGCTGGTCGGAATCGTGGCGCTCAATCTCGCGAGCGGCTGGGCGATCTTTAGCTGGTCCCTGCGCGATCTTCGGCCGAGCGTCGAGCAGGCCGGCCCCTAGCGCGGATATTTCGTCCCGCACCCGGAGGCCGCAACCAAACTCCGAAAGTCCACCTGTCGATGAGCGACGATGATGCCATGCCGATGAACTCCACCCGGCGGTTCCGATCCCTCGCGGCGGTGGTCCTGCTTGGTTGCACGGCCCTGGCGGCGGCCGGCCCTTCGGGCCCCGGCAAACTTGGTGTCGTTACGCCTGCGCGCCAGACCACGGCCTTGGTCAGTGGAGGCCGGGCACCGGTAATCGTGGTGCCGCCGGATGGGGCGGCACGGGCGGTGGCGGAGAACCTTCGTCGCGCGCTCGCGTCCCGCTTGGGGGTGGAACCTCGCCTCGTGAGTCACCTGACCGAGGCCGAGCCCGGGCGGCAGACGGCAATCGCATTGGGCAACATGCTCGATAACGAATTGCTCACGCGCCTCTATTGGAGCCGCTATACGTTCGAGGACGGCCGGTTCCCGGGTCCGGCTGGCTTTACCGTCCACACGGTCTTCGATCCCCACCACTGGGGTGGCGGGCAGGATGTGATCGTGCTCGGCGCGAGCGGAGCCGAAGCCCTGGGCAACGCCGTGGAGCGTTTCCTCGGCCGGCTCCAGGGCGAGGGTCAGTCCACGGTGCTGCCGTATACCCTCATCGTTGAGCCGGAAAAAGGGCTGCCGGCCGCTCAGCGCGGGAATTTATTGGCCAAGCCCGTCGATCCGTCGTTCACGGCGCTCCGGACGAACGCGGAGCAGTATCTGAAGACCGGCGACGAGGCCTATGCGCGGGTGGCGATTGCCGCGCTCGACATCATGGTCGACACCTACCGCCAGAAACCCGACCGCCCCACGCCGTGGCCGGAGGAAACGACCGCGGGCGAAATTTTCGCGGCGTGGGATGCGTTTGAAGAATGCCCGCTGATTTCGCCGGCGCGGCGGCGCGACTACCTCGAAACCATGCTCGCGTGGAGTCGCGATCTCACGCTCCGCTCCTACGAGTATCGCCGCATCGACGCCCAGTTCACGGTGACGTGGAACCACACGACGTTTGCGTTGCTGGGCCTTTACTATGCCGGGCGGTATTTCGAGCGGCATTACGATCTCGCCGAGGCGCGCGAGTGGCTGCGGAAGGCCCGGCTGGGCTTTGCCGCGCAGGCGCGTTCCTGGAAACCGCAGGAAGACGCGGACAGTTATCTGGTGCACACGATCGGGCACACCGTGGCGTTCTCGCTGGCCGATTGGGATCTGCGATTTTTCGAACGCGGGTTGATCCGACAATACGCCGACTATGTCGTCGCCTGTGGCGACAACCGCCAATGGCCGGCCGGTTTCGGCGACAGTGGCTACGGGGTCAATCCGACGCTGGCCCGGGCCGCGCTGCCGATCGCGTATTGGTGGACGCGTGACAGCGGTTATCGCTGGCTGCTCGACCGGGCGCAGGCCGGTGGCTGGGAGAATCCCTTCTGGCCCGCGGTGGCACCGCGCGCGCCCGAGCGGTTTGTCGGACTCAACGTGTTCCCGCTCGACCGCCAGATCTACGACGACACGCAGCGGCGGCCGAGCTACAACGAGGCGTTCGCACGGGCGGAGGTGGCGGTGGCGGAGGCGTGGGACAAGATTAGTTTTCGCGAAAACTGGGAGCCGCACGGGCAATATCTGCTCCTGGACGGACTCGGCCGCGGCAAGCACCTGCACTACGACACGAACAGCATCGTGACCTTCGTGCAGGACGGCGAACGATGGTTGATCGATCACGACTATCTCGTGCGCAACACGACCGAGCACTCGATGCTGTCCGTTCTGCGCGATGGTCGGAGTGAAAAGCTCGTGCCGAGCCTGGCCGGACTGGCCGGGAGCGGCGATTTGCCCGGCATGGCCGCGACGCACACGTATGTGAAGGACGAGAACGGGGTGGACTGGGATCGGCGAATCTTGTGGAGCAAGGGCAGGTGGTTTCTGGTGCAGGACACGGTTACGGCG
Organism: Opitutaceae bacterium; assembly: GCA_044344465.1. GTDB lineage: Bacteria > Verrucomicrobiota > Verrucomicrobiia > Opitutales > Opitutaceae > ER46. The sequence continues at coordinate 45,187 of JBIJCX010000019.1, read as the reverse complement.
CGGGCAGCCGGCAACTACGATCTGGATCTGACCTGGAAGACGATTGACCGTGGCGATCAAAGGGTGAACGGAGGCGGACAGTTCGTGGCCCGGCGCACCGAACCGGCGACGAAGGCTGCGCCGAGCGGGAAAGCCCCGGCGGCGCCGGAGCGCATTGGCCCGGCAAATCCGCCGATCCGCGCGCTGCACATTGACCCGGCTGAGCCGGTGCGCGCCTGGGTGACCGACCACGTGCGCCAGGGCATATCGGTGCCAGTCTCCATTCTGCACCAGCGCCAGTCGGTCGCCCTCACGGCGGGCGCAAGCACGGTGTTCTGCTCGCTGCTTTATGCCACCGGGCCGGAACATCCCGCGGAGTTTGCCGTCGAGGCCGTGCATTCGGGAGCGTATCGGGTAATATCGGACGGCGCCGCTGCCATGGCTGGTTTCGGTCCCGATCGCGCTGGCCGGTGGCAGTGCGATGCGGCGGCGTGGCTCATCAACGGCCAGACCATCAGTCTTGTGGCGGCGCGCAGCGTTGACTGCGGAGCCGCGGGGCTCGTGTTCGAACCGGCGGCGAATGTCGGTCTTGACGCGAGTGCGGGCACGATGGTGCTGACCGCCGCCAAGCCGACCCGCGTGACCGCACGTGGAGGCGCGACCGTGGGCGGCCAGCTGCGACGGGAATTTCCGGCGGGCACTCATTTGCTTTCGGTGGCAGGACTCGATGGGTCGAGTCTAGGTGACGCGACCCGGCGTGGGGCGAAGCCCACCCTGATCCCGCAATCTGCCGCCTCCACCCGCGAGTTGGCAAAACCGTTGTGGAGCGTTGCCCTGGCGGAGCGTTCGCCGGTGTTTCGAATCACGCCCGCCGACATAAATGGCGATGGTCAGCCCGAACTGCTCGTCGCTTGCGGCCAGGCGGGTCACGCCGTCAGCGCCAGCGGTCAACTCCTCTGGTCACAGGGCACGGCCGGCGTCGTTCGCGATGTGTCGCTGGCGCGGTTCGCCAAGGGCGGACCGCCCACGATTCTGGTGTCGAGCGCGGATACGTTTCTTTACCAACTCGATTCTTCCGGTCGGCAAAAACGGAAGGACCAGCTGACCGGCATCTATTTCAGCGCCGACCACGGCGAGCGGCCATGGGGACTCTACTGCACGCGCGGCGTGGACCAGGACGGCGACGGCGTGGACGACATGATCGTGACGACACTCGCGAGCATGGAGAGTCGAGGATTCACCCCCGATATGAAAAGACTCTGGCGCACGCTGGCCGCGTATCACGGATGCATCGAGATGGCGGTCGAGGATGTGGACCGCGATGGAAAGCCTGAAATCGTGATCGCGAACAAATATGGCGCGGTCTTCGTCCTGCATCCGGATGGGCGCAAGTTGATGAACTCATCCACTTCGATTGGCGATGTGACCTTTGCCCTTGGCGATCTTACGGGCGACGGTCGGAGCGAGATCGTTCATGGCTCATCGACGGGCGACTTGATCGCGGTCAACCTGCAAAACAAGACCCTTTGGAGTTTCAATAATTACGGCTATCCGGTTGAGCGCATCCGGTGCGCCGACCTCAACGGCGACGGTCGGCCGGAGGTCCTCGTCGCCTCGGGCACGGGTTACCTTTACTGCCTGGATGCCGCGGGCGCACTGCTGTGGCAGCGGCGGCTCGGCCTGGCGGTGCACGATGTGGCGCTGGCCGGCGGGTTGATCATCGCCGGCACGGAAGACGGCGAGGTGCACGCGCTCGATGCCAAGGGAAACCCGGTTTGGTCGCGGTCAGTCGGCGCGGCCGTGACGAAACTGGCTCCGTTGCCGGTAACCGGCGGTTCGGCCGTGGTGGTCGGCCTCGCCGACGGTCGTCTGCTGGCGTTGCCGGTGAGATGAGCCGCGGCAATCGCCAGGCACCGAGCGGCAGGCCGCCGGCCAAACCGGCGATGACCAGGTCGCGAGGGGTCGAAGCCAGCGCGGGCTTGCCGCGGGCATCGGAAGCGGCAGATTCATGGATCATGTTTGACGCAACTGCCGTGGACGCCGGCCCCCTGCGCCGCTTTCTGACTGTGAGCCTGGCTCGCGAGTTGGGCATCCTCTTGAGCCTGTCGGTGATGTTTCCGTTCATGATTCATCTGCTGCCGGTGCCCGACGACGTGCGGCTCGGACCGAAATTGTTGCCGATGTTTTATGCCCCGTTGTTGGCGGCGTTGCTGGGTCGTACGCAGACCGCGCTGATCGTTGCGGTGGTCGCGCCGTGGCTGAACTGGGCGTTGACCAGTCATCCCGTGCCCCGGGGTGGAATCGTAATGACGATCCAGCTCCTGGTCTTTGTGTTTTCCCTGCGTGCGCTGTTGCGAGGCGTGGGCCCGCGCTGGTTCCTCGCGGCACCGGCCTTTATCGCCAGCATGGCCGCGGCGGCGCTCGTGGTCGCCGTGTTTCCTGCTCTCATTGGGGGTCGTGGCGTGGTGCCATGGGCCACGCAGAGCCTGGTGACCGGCCTGCCGGGCATTGCCATCCTGGTCTTGATCAACTGGCTCGCGGTCCGGACCTATCCCTCTGGCCCCGGCGGCGGCGGTCCGCTCGCGGCTTAGGGCGATGGTCCGATGGGCGTGCGATAAGGTACGCCGTGCCAGTCGGGCAGCCCGATCAGCGGGAGGGCAAAGGCACACGCGGCTTCCTCCGCCTCGGTGTCGAGCGCGCGGTAAACATGCCACACGGGCTTGGGGCCGAGGGGATCATCCGCGTCGTCGGGAAAACGCCTGAGCCCGATGCGGAGACCGCCTTCGCGGCGGTTGTCGACCCAGTTGTGATACTGGAAACCCTGAATGGCATCGAGCCTGCGGATTTTCTTCCAGACGTAGGCCATGGCCGCCGCCTGTTCCTCGAGGGCCTGCGGGCTGTAGTCGCGGGAATTGGGCCCTTGCTCCGACAGGTGCACGGAGCGGATATCGCGGCCGAGATAGCGCTGCGCGGGCTGTTTCACCCAGGCATCGAGGACTTCGATGTTCTTGAAAGTGATGAGCGGGGTGTCGAAGGCGAAGGTGACCTTGCGATCCAGCCACGTCTTGGGCTCGAGCAAGGATTCCGGATACGGATGGTGGGCAATGCCCCAGTCGAAGTCGCCCTCGACGCGCGAGAAGGCGAGCAGGTGTTCGAGCACGGCGCGCGCGGGATAAAAACGGTGATTGGGCGTCCAGTTCCAGAAGTGGGTGAGCGACGCGTAGGCGCGGGCGTGCGGGTCGTATTGGCGCGCGACGAGCTGGGCGAGGCGCATCGATTTGTGATACTGGTCCACGTAAAGCACGGGCGGTTTTTCGCCGCAGTTGGTCCAGACCCAGCCGGCATCGACTTCGTTGTGCACGATCCAGTGGTGGATGCGACCGAACGGCTGTCCGGGCCGGCTGTAGCGCTCCGCCAGGTAATCGAGCAGGGCGGCGTAGTGCGCCACGCCCTCCGCGCTCGTGACATTGGCCATGCTGTAATTCCCGGCGGGGTCGCAGTCGGGATGCTGCAGGATCCGGCCGAGCTCCGGCGTGTCCCACGCGCCGGCCTTGGGCACGAGGAGGATCGCGAGCACCAGCGCGTCACGCTTCGCGGCGGCGAGCAACGTGCGGTCGAGCTTTTCCGTTTCGGGGCGATCGGCGTGGTAGGTCCGGCCGTTGAAGGTGAACGCTTGCGTCTTGGCCGAGGGCTCGGCCCTCAGAAAGCGAGCGAGGAAGAGGTTGACCGTGACACTCGCGATGCCGAGGGCATCGAGATCGCCGGCCAGTTCGGCGCGGCCGACCTGAAATCCACCGAGGCCTTTTTTCGAGCGTGGCCGGAGCTCCGGGAGGGCGTGCCGGGCCGCCACCGTGTCGGCGTATCGTGCGGCGGAGATCAGTTCGTCCGCCGCTGCACCGGCACGCACGATCAGCCACCGCGAAAACAAACGGTCGCGGCGCCCGTTCGCGTCCGACACGTAGCGGGGCAGGACCACCGTAAACGAACCGGTTTCGGCCTCGGGCCGGGACGGTGGGATCGGGCACACGCGGGTCAGGGATTTTTCCCGGGTGAGGTGCTGCCAGAGCGGGGACTCGACGAGATGCAGGCCGACGGCTGGGCCGGCGACGTATCCGGCGATTTCGATTTCGTCCCGCCGGACCGACACGTGGGAGATTCGGGCGGAAAATTCCCGCGCGAGGTAGATCCTTAGTTCCTGGTCGAGCTGGAGCTCGTCCGCCTGCCGGGCGAGGCGGCGCGCGTCGTCGTTGCTTTCGCGCTCGTCGGGTGCGCGCAGCCGGAGGTTGCGGATTTGGACCACCTGACCGGGCGCGCGCCCGAAATCGAGGCGCAGGCGGGTGGGGGGTGCGGTCGCCCGGTCCAGCGCCGGCCGCAGGTTGATCGAGAAGGTCGTCCAACCTTCGCTGTAGGGGAGTTCGCCCGCGCTTTGCATGCGGCTCTCCTGCCACGGCGCGCCCACGAAAACCTCGAACGGATCGACCTTGCCCAGGCAGGTGTATTCGAACGTCAGCACGCTCATCGCCGCCGGAATTTCGGTCCAGGGCAGCGTGCCGATGAAGGGATCGACGTCCGTCGTCCGGATTTCCCACGTCCCGGCTTCGGGGACTGTGACGACGAGGTGGTGGGCGGACGTGGGGTCGAGTCTGAGCTCCGGCAGCGCCGCCGCAACGGCGCGGGCCCTCGATCCGGCCAAGACCGCGACCAAGAGGAGGAGGATCCGGGCGAGTCGAGGCCGAAGCAGAGCGGGAAGACTCATGGAAACGCGGCGCCAATCATTTCAGTGTCCGCGCCATTCATCGTGCCCGGCCTTTTTTCGTCTTGGCTTTCCCCGCGGCCGGCGCGGGAACGGCGGTTCCGCCAAAGAGCCGGAGGTGAAGATCGAAGAAGTTGCGGTCCTGGGGCACGAGTTCCCGCGGCAGCCCGGCCGGATTCTGATCGCGGGCCCAGCGCTCGAGCTGGGCGCGCAAACGCGTCACGACCTCGGGGTGCTCTGCGGCCACGTTATGCGTCTCGGGGGCGTCGTTGGTGTGGTCGAACAGCAGCCAGTGATCCGGCGCGAGGAAGACCAGCTTCCAGTTTCCCGCGAGGATCGCGGCCTGCGAACGCCAGCGCCAGTAGAGCGCCTCGTGGGGCGCGGCCGCACTGTTGCTGGTGAGGAACGGAAGCAGGTTCACGCCGTCCAGCGCCGGATCGGGCGGCAAGCCGGCCAGCTTCGTGGCGGTGGCGGCGACATCGAGCGAACTGACGGCCTCAGGGTAAACGCGGCCCGCGGGCAGCCGGCCCTTCCACGTCGCCACGAACGGCACGCGGATGCCGCCATCGGTGAGCATGCCTTTCTCGCCGACGAGCGGATCGTTGAGCGAACCGTTCCAGGCGCCGCGTGACGTCGGTGCGCCGTTGTCACCGATAAAAAAAATGAGCGTGTTCTCCTCGATCTTCCGTTCCCGGAGCGCCGCACGGATGCGGCCCACGCCGTCGTCGATCGCAGCAAGCGCCGCGAGACCCATGCGCCGGGTCTCGTCGGTGATCGCGGTGAACCGGCCCAGGTAGGGCTCGGGTTTTTCCATCGGCACGTGCGGGGCGAAGTAGGCGAGGTAGAGGAAAAACGGCTGCCCGGGCTCCGCGGCGCGGCGCTTGAGAAACGCCAGCGCGGCGTCGGTCTGCACGTCGATGCGGTAGCGCGGATCCGCGATCGTCCTGGGCGCGTCCGGCAACGTGCGGCCGGCGAGATCGAAGGAGGCCTCGTAGTTGCGCATCGTGCCGTTGAAGTACTCGTCGAACCCGCGCTTGCCCGGACGATACGCACCCGCCGGCTGCGGACCGTCGGAGGTGTTCGTCGTTTCACGGTTGGGTTCCAGATGCCACTTGCCGATCATCCCGGTGCGGTAGCCGGCGGTGCGAAGCCGGTCGGCGAGCGTTTTTTCCCGGAGCGTGAGCGGCCCCTGGGGATTCATCTCGAGGCCAAAACGCGTCTGGTAGCGTCCGGTGAGGAGGCCGGCGCGCGAGGGCACGCACTGGGGCGCGGTCACGTAACCGCGGGCGAAACGCACGCCATCGCGGGCGAGTTGATCGAGGTGCGGTGTCTTCAGATCGGTGCGCGCGGCCTGCACACCTAAGTCGGCCCAGCCGTGATCATCGCTGAGGATGACGAGGATATTGGGTTGGGCGGCGGGAGCGGTTGCGGCCACGGCGCAGGCGGCCCAGGCCAGGGCGGCGGCCGCGCCGAGCAAGTGCGTGATCGCCATGCCAGGTGTGACCAGGCGGCGATCGGGCGGGCGAGAGAACGGTATCATGGATCGGCGGTTCTGCCGGCCTGCACAGTGAAACAGGGCATGAATCGGCCGGAGAGAAGGGTTGAAGGAAACGTTTCTTGGATTGAGGTTGAGATCAAACCAAACCTCCCGCCGGCCGCGAACCAACCCTTGTCATGCACCTCTCCAAACCGACGGAAAAATCCAACCGAAAACATCCCGCACGGCCCCCTGCCTCCGGTCCATTGAAGTCGGCCTCGGCGCTGTTCGCCGTCGGAGTGCACGCGGCGGCCGCGGTGGGTGCGACGGCGTCCGCGTCGGGGGCCGGTTTGCCGGTGGGCGTGGTCACCACGGCCGAGGTCTCGCCGCTGCGGTCGTATTTCATCCCGGCCACGCGGCTCGTCTGGCAAAGCGAGACCGGCGTCACGCACGCGGCCAACCTCGTCGGCCGAAAGCCCGGTCAGGCGCTGCTCAAGGATGCCCAGCCGCCGGTCGTGCTGGCCCCGGCGAAGGGCGGCCGCGCGGGCGGTGCGGTGTTGCTCGACTTCGGCACGGAACTCACGGGCAACGTCGAGATCATCACCCCCCTGGCCAGGGAAAAGGAGCCGCCGTTGGTGCGGATCCGTTTTGGCGAGTCCGTGGCCGAGGCGATGGCGGAACTCGGCGGCGACGCCAATGCACAGAACGATCACGCCCTTCGCGACCAGACCGTGCGTCTGCCCTGGCTCGGCAAGACCACGATCGGCCCGAGCGGCTTCCGCTTCGTCCGGATCGACAACATCGACCCGGCCCGCCCCGTGCAACTCAGCGAGGTGCGCGCCGTGCTCTTGTTGCGCGATGTGCCGCAGATCGGCGCTTTCCGCTGCGACGACGAGCGGCTGAACCGCATCTGGCAGGTGGGCGCCTACACCGTCCATCTGAACATGCAGGAGTATCTCTGGGACGGAGTGAAGCGCGACCGCCTGGTCTGGATCGGCGACATGCATCCCGAGGTCGCCACGATCCATGCGGTCTTCGGCTTCAACGACGTCGTGCCGCGCAGCCTCGATCTGACGCGCGACGTCACGCCGCCCACCGAATGGATGAACGGCATCAGCTCGTACTCGATGTGGTGGGTACTGATTCACGAGCAGATGTGGCTGCATCACGGCGACCGCGCGTACCTCGCCGCGCAGAAAAATTATCTGCAGCCTTTGCTGAAGAAACTCGCCGCGCTGATCGGACCCGACGGCCGCGAACGCATCGACGGCATGCGTTTCCTCGACTGGCCGAGTTCGCCCAACAAGCAGGGCGTGACCGCCGGCCTGCAGGCGCTCCTCGTGATGACGCTCGAGACCGGAGCACGGCTCATGACGGAGCTCGATGACACCGCCATCGCCAAGCTCTGCGCCGCGGCGGCCGCGCGGGGTCGCCAGGTCGTGCCCGACGTCAACGGATCCAAATCCGGAGCCGCGCTGCTCGCGCTGGCCGGGATGCGCGACGCGAAGGACACCGCGGAGAAAGTCCTGAAAGTCGGCGGACCGAAAAACATTTCCACGTTTTACGGCTACTACGTCCTGCAGGCACTGGCCAAAGCGGGCGAGACCGACACCGCGCTCGATTTCATTTCGCGCTATTGGGGAGCGATGCTCGATCTGGGCGCCACGACGTTCTGGGAGGACTTCGATCTCGACTGGACCAAGGATGCCGGCCGCATCGACGAGCTTGTGCCACCCGGCAAGAAGGACGTGCACGGCGGCTACGGCGCCTATTGCTATATCGGCTTCCGGCACAGCCTTTGCCATGGCTGGGCGAGTGGGCCGACGGCGTGGCTGAGCGAGAACGTGCTGGGCGTGACCCCGATCGAGCCCGGCGGCAAACGCGTGCGCATCGTCCCGCAGCTTGGCCGGCTGAAGTGGGTCGAGGGCGCGTATCCGACGCCGCTGGGTCCGATCAAGGTGCGCCACGTGCGGCAAGCCGATGGTTCCGTGAAGTCCACGATCGACGCGCCCCGCGGCATCACGGTCGTCCGGAAGTAGTGGCTTAATACCAAGGGCACAAGATTTCTAGACTTCATCGATTTGAGGTAGAGCCGCGACCTCTGGGCGCGGCTGAGCGGAAGAAGCCCGTCAAATCGTCGCGCCCGGAGGTCACGACGCTACCCGGGAAAGTCCAATATTCACGAGCCGCTGGTATGAAATTGCCTGCGGGTAGTGTCCTACATCTGGCGGGCTTCGGATTCGCTATTTGGTACTGGATGGCGTGTGCCCGGTGATCTCGGCGAGGAGGCGGAAGAAACCGGTCTTGCGTGGAGAACTGATGCCCCAGTTCACGGGGACGCTCTGGTAGCCGTCGTCGAAGGCCTCTCCCTTCATGCGGAAATCAAAATAGCCCCAGCCGGCGTAGGCGCTGACGGCCGACGTAAAGTTGTTCGCCGGTTGATCGAAATCGAAGTGGTCGTCCTCGTTGAAGAGGATCGGCTTGGGCGTGTACCCGGGCACCTGCCGGGTGAGGCGGACCATCTCGGCGATCCGTTTCGGATCCTTCACGCCGTTGCCGTGGAGGAGCAGGAAATCGGAGGCGCGCACGACGTTCTCGTTCGGCACCTTGTTGCCGCCATAGGACGTGCTGACGAGAAGCCGGCGGCCGTCCTTGGTCGTCTGCCGCACGCGATCGATCAGTTCGTGAATCCGGGCGGGCTTCAGGATCTCGTGATCGTAGGCGGCGACGTTGCACTCGTTATTGATCTCGATGATCACATTGCGCCACCCGTGATCGAGGATCCATTTCGTCGCGTGGTCGACGGCGCGAATGACGGCGGCTTCGTCGGACAGGCGTTGGTCCTGGCCGAAGTAAAAATAGCCGAGGATGACGACCATGCCGAGATCGTCGGCCCGGTTGACGATGCGGCCCATGCGCTCGAGGAATTCGGGGCGCAGGCTGCCGTCGGGCCGAAACGCCGAGTTGTTCCACGGCTGCACCTTGGAGTAGCCCTCGGGTGAGCCGCCCTGGAAATTGATCGTGAAGGCGAGCAGGCCGTGCGCGCGCCAGAGTGGCATGGCGGCGATGAATTCGCGGGTGTTGCGCTCCGCGTCCCACCGGCCGGTGTCGGGATAGGCCCAGCGGGCAACGGTGGCCGGATTCAAGTCGTCGAACACGCCCTGGACCATCCGCGAATTCATGAGCAGGCCTTCGATCGGCTGTCCCTTCCAGGTGCGCCCGGCATAGGTGGGCTGGCCGTTGAGCAGGAATTTGTCGCCTTTGATCGTGACGGTGGTTTTTGGTGCCGCCAGTCGCGTGGCCGGAGCGGCGGCGCTGGCCGCGGTTGCCGCGATGGCGCCGAGCGAGATCGAAACGACCAGGCGGAGCAGGGTGAGAGTGCGGTGCAGGTTAGGCATGGTTGGAGAGGAAGGTTGCGGGAGAAGGCCCACCGGGCGCCGCCGCTGAAGATCGTGTTGTCGTAGCCGCCCTATCTGCTGTCGGATCCGTTCTCCGGCGGGGCGGCCTTCCGGCTGCCCCGCGAACGAAGAGGGTATCAACGAAACGGATGCGGCGATCGGATCGCGCCGCGCGCGGTCTCACGCGCCGAGATCCCAACGCCGGAAATAAAGCGCCTGGCGGACGATGGGCAGGGTGCGGCGCTCGAGATCGCGCATCTGGGCCTCGCTCAGCGGGGAAAACTCCGCGGCGGTCCGGACATTCGCCTCGACGTGTCCGGGATGATCGCAGCCGACGATGTTCGTGCTGACGGGAAGGGACATGTTGTACGTCAGCGATTCCCGCATCGTGATGGTGCCGCGCTTGGCGGTGCGCAGGCGCTCGGGTTGCTGGTCGAGCGGCGGCGGATTCCACTCCGAGATCAGCCGGCCGCGCGTCGCGATTTTCATTCCGATGATGCCGATGCCCTGGCGCTGGGCTTCGGGCAAAAGGTGGCGGATGAAACTGAGGTAGTGCGGATCGGCGGCGTTGAGGGCCATGAGAATGCTGTCGAAGGAGAAACGCTTCAGGCCTTCGAGCAGCACCAAGGGTTCGAAGTGTCCGGTGATGCCGAGGCAGCGCACGACGCCCTGGTCGCGGGCTTTTTGCAGCGCGTGGATCGCGCCGTCCTTGGCGAAGATCTGCTCGATCTGGTCCATGCGCTGGACGTTGTGCAACTGCCAGGTGTCGAGATAATCAGTCTGGAGACGCTGGAAGCTTTCCTCGAGCGACTTCATCGCGGTGTCGTACGTGAATTTTGGCGTCTTGCTGGAGAGCCACACTTCGCGGCGGCGGGTTTTCATGACGCGGCCGACATTCGTCTCGCTCTGGCCGGCGCCGTAGCCGGGGGCGGTGTCGAAATAGTTCACGCCGAGATCGATTGCGCGGTTGAGGATGGCCTCGGCGACGTCGTCCTTGCCCTTTTCCTCGACGGCGGCTTGGCAGCCGAGGCTGAAGATGCCGGGGCGGAAACCCGTCCGGCCGAGGTTGCGCGTGGGCATCGCGGCGGCGGTGCGCGGATTGTGCGGCAACGGCCGGCCACGGCGGCCGGCGGTGGGCGCAGCGGCGCCGGGGGCGGCGCTCGCGGCCGAGGTGGCGGTGGCGGCGGCAAGGGCGAGACCGGTCTTGATGAAGCTGCGACGGGTGGAGCCGTCCGGGAACAAGGAGGGAGCATTCATGATTTTCGCGCTGAAGAGCTGCCTTACAGTGGACCGCCGGGCGCCCGAGAAGCCGGGCGTTTTCCGGCCCCGGCAGCATGTCGCGGATTTCCTCCACGTCGATGTCTTATCGCCGGGCCCAAACCCCGGTTTGAACCTGAATTTTGGCGGCTCGTGGTGGGCCGGCCTTGCGGCGGGACGTGCCTCTTCCCGCTCACGTGCGACCGAGCCGGCCGCGTGTTCTCCGCTCAGACCAACAGCAGCGCGGGCGCCTCGAGCAGTTGTTTCAGGGCCCCGAGATACTGGGCCCCGACGGCGCCGTCGACGACCCGGTGGTCGCACGAAAGCGTCAGGGTCATGGTTTGCCCGATCACGATTTCATCACCCTTGACGACGGGTTTCTTCACCGTCGTCCCGACGGCAAGGATCGCCGCGTTCGGCGGATTGATAATCGCGCTGAATCGCGGGATGCCCATCATGCCGAGGTTGGAAACGCAGAACGTGCCGCCCGTGAACTGCTCCGGCTTGAGCTTCTTTTCTTTCGCGAGCTTGCCCAGCGATTTCGCCTCCGTGCTGATCTGGAAAATGCTCTTGAGGTGCGCGTCGCGAATCACCGGCGTGATCAAGCCATCCTCGATCGCGACGGCAAAGGCTACATGCGCGGCGGCGAAGTAACGGATTTGGGTCGTCTCCCACGAGCCGTTGACGGCCGGCACGCGCCGAAGCGCCTCGGCACAGGCCTTGAGGATGAAATCGTTGACCGAAAGTTTGACGCCCTCTTTTTCCAAGCCGGTATTGAGCTGTTCCCGCACGCCGAGGAGTGGGGCGGCGTCGATCTCGATCTCGATATAGAAATGCGGCAGTTGCGTCTTCGATTCGAGGAGGCGGCGCGCGATGGCCCCGCGCATGTTCGAGACGGGGACGGTGCGCTCGTCCTGAATCGGGCCTTTGGCGCCGGGGGCGCCGAGGGCGCCGATCTGAGATTTGAGATTTGAAATCTGAGATGGCGCCGCAGCGGCGCCCAACGCGGGCGCCGCCAGCGCGGCCAGGATGTCGGCGCGGACGATTCGGCCGCCGGGTCCGGATCCGGTGAGGCGGGCGGGGTCGAGGCCCTTTTCGGCCGCGAGCTTGCGGGCGAGCGGGGAAATCTTCAGGCGCCCAGGGGGCGCATCGGAGGATAACGGTGCCGGCGCGGATGATGAAGGAGCGGGGACCGAGGATGCCGGATGAAGGCGGGATGACGCAGTCTGAGAGACTTCCGTCTTCTGCGCTCTGACCGCTGAGCTTTGATCGCTGGCCTCGGCCTTCAGTGCTGCCGCAGGCGAAGGCGGCGTCGGCGCAGCCGCACCGACCGGCGGCGCTTTCGCAGGCGGGGCGCTGACCGATTCGCCGGGCTTGCCGATGGCGCAGAGGCCGGCGCCGAGCGCGACTTGGGAACCCTCGGGGGCAAAGATCTTCAACAATGTGCCGTCGAAGAAACACTCCAGTTCCATCGTGGCTTTGTCGGTTTCGACTTCGGCGAGCATGTCACCGCTCTTCACGACGTCGCCTTCCTTCTTCAGCCACTTGACCAGCGTGCCCACCGTCATGGTGTCGCTCAGCTTCGGCATTTCGATGATATTGGCCATGGGATGGAAATCAGGTCGTTAACACTGAGGATGCGCAGGTCTCAGAGACTACAAGGCAGAGGTGCCCACAGAACACACGGAACACACGGAAAAAATTGGTTCAACTTTCCGTGTCTTCCGTGTGTTCCGTGGGCAAACTTCATCAGGCGACGGCTTCAAGCGCGGCTTTGATGACGCGCTGGGGGTTCGGGAGTTGCTCGGTCTCAACCGGCGGACTGTAGATCGCCGGCGCGTCGACGGTCGCAAGCCGGTGGATGGGGCCGTCGAGTTCATCGAACGCTTCGCGCTGGATCATGTAGGCGAGTTGGGAGCCGACGGAGCAGAAGGGCTTCTGCTCCTCGACCACGAGCACCCGGTGGGTCTTCGCGACCGAGGCGAGGACCGTGTCGATATCGAGCGGACGGATCGAGCGCAGATCGACCACCTCGACAGAGAGGTCGTGCTCCTTTTCGAGCACGGCGGCGGCGGCCAGCGAGTGCAGGACACAGCGGCCGTAGGTAACGATGGTGAGGTCGGTGCCCGGTCGCTTCACGTCGGCCAGGCCGAGCGGAACGAGATATTCAGCGGCGGGGACTTCGCCCTTCTCGCCGTAGAGGAGCGTGTTCTCGAGGAAAAAGACGGGATCGTTGTCGCGAATCGACGACTTGAGCAGGCCCTTGGCGTCATAGGCGGTGGAGGGTACCACGACCTTCACGCCGGGATGGTTGGCGAGAATATTTTCGGGCGTGTGCGAATGGGTGGCGCCGACATTCGTGCCGCCGTTGGCCGGACCACGGATGACAATCGGACAATTGATCTGGCCGCCCGACATGTAGCGGACGTTCGCGGCGTTGTTGAGGATTTGGTCAAACGCCACGGAGTAGAACGACCAGAACATAAGTTCCATGACCGGGCGGACCCCGAGCATCGAAGCCCCGATGCCCATGCCGATGAAGCCCGCTTCACTGATCGGGGTATCGACGACGCGCTGGGGGCCGAACTTGGCGAGGAGACCTTCGGTGACTTTGTAGGCGCCGTTGAACTGGGCGACCTCCTCACCCATGACCACGACGTTCGGATCGCGCTCGAGTTCCTCGGCGAGGGCATGGCGAATGGCTTCGCGATAGGTGATGACGGGCATTTGGCAGTGGATAATTTAGTGGCCCACGGAACACACGGAAGACACGGAATTCAGAAACAGTCAGAGGGCGTTCTTGCTTCAGTTTCCGTGTGTTCTGTGTGTTCCGTGGGCAACAGTGTCTTAGTCGAAGAAAAGCCGGCCGTGCGACTTGCGTTCGGCCGGGTGGTCGGCCTCCCAGTACACGTCTTTCTGGATGTCGTCGACGGTGGGGAAAGGGCTGGCTTCCGCGAAATCGGCGGCGTTTTCCGCCTCGGCCCGGGCTTCGGCATCAATCTTCTCGATCCGCGCGGCATCGAGGATGCCCTCGCGGACAAGTTGTTGTTGGAACACCTGGATTGGATCCTTCGTCCGGCGGTATTCCTCGACCTCGGCCTTGCTGCGATAGGTGTTGTCCGGGTCGGCGACGGAGTGGCCGCGGTAGCGGTAGGTGTCGATTTCCACGGTCGCCGGCCTCGACTCCTCGCGGGCGCGGGTCAGGAACTTGTCCATGCAGGCGCGCACTTCGTAGAGGTCGTGGCCGTTGCACTGGCCCCACGGCATGTCGTAGCCCTCCGCCCGCTTGGCGAGTTCACCCGCGGAGGAGCGCTCCTGGCTCGTGCCCATCGAGTACCCGTTGTTCTCGATCACAAAGACGACCGGCAGATTCCACAAGGCGGCGAGGTTGTAGGCCTCGGACACGGCGCCCTGGTTCACCGCGCCGTCGCCCATGAACGCCATCGCCGCGCCCTTGAGGCCCTTGAACTTGACCCCGTAGGCCAGACCGACCCCGAGCGGGATCTGGCCGCCGACGATCCCGTGCCCACCCCAAAAATTCCGCGCTGGATCAAAGTAGTGCATCGAGCCGCCCTTGCCCTTCGAACAGCCCGTGGCTTTGCCGTAGAGTTCGGCCATCAGAGGCTTCGGATCCATCCCGACGGCGATGGCGTGCCCGTGATCGCGATAGGCGGTGATGACGTGATCGTTTGGGCCCATCAAGGAACAGCAGCCGACGGCGACCGCCTCCTGCCCGATATAGAGGTGGAGGAAGCCACCGATCTTTTTCGCTTGGTACGCGCGCAGGCTGCGCTCCTCAAAGCGGCGGATCCGGACCATCACCCGGTGCAGCTCAATCCTTTCGTCGCGCGACAATTTCGCATTGATCGGCGCGCCGGCATGTTCGGACCCCGGCGGGCTCGGCTCGGCCTTGGGCTCGGCAATAGGTGTCGTTTTCTTACTCACAGCAGGTGGCTCGGTTGATTGAAACGGGAAAGTCTTTGCCGCCCTGCCGGGAAATCAAGCGCGGACTCACCGATTTGCCGGGGTGATCTGCTCGACTTCGACCCGAACCGGCTTGCCCGGGGCGCAGTCGGCCTTGAGGACGACAAATCGGTCCCGGTATTTGTCGTAGGTCGGCCAGAGGGCGGTGCGATCGGTCTCGGGGATCGGCAGCGCGTCGATGGCAGCGCGGGAGAAAAAGCCGAATCTGCCCTCCGAAATGTCCGGCGGCAGGGCCGGAACGGGCCGGCGGCACCGAAAAAGAAACATCAGCCAGTGGGCGTGCCCCTCATAGGCCTTTTCCGCAATCATGGCGAAGAGATGGACATCGGCGCCATCGACGTGCAGCCCGGTCTCCTCGCGGGTCTCGCGCACGGCGCATTCGAAGGGCGACTCGCCGATCCCGGTCTCGAGTTTTCCGCCGATGGGACTCCACACGCCGAGATTCGGCGGCTTGGCTCGCAGCATCAGGAGCTGTTCGCCGGCGGCATTTTCGAGGAAGACCAGAACGGCGATTTTATAGGCGAGGGGAGGGGGAGGCATGAAAATGGTTCGTGGACGATGGGACGAACTGGACTCGCGGTAGGGCAGGTCTTTGACCTGCCCATTCACGCGGTGAGTGCTCCTTGGGCAGGTCAAAGACCTGCCCTACTACATGAACGTCGCTGCGGACAAAGTACATGCCAAGCCCTAATCCTTCGCCTCCGGCTAATTCGCGAGCATCTGACGTATGAGAGGGATAAAAAGGAAAGAGAAAGAGCTTGAGTCGCCGCAGACATGAACAACGGGGAGCGATATGGGCTTGTTCCCGGCCGCGACGGCAGCGCACCCGAGGTCTTCACCCGACATTTCGGAACGAAAGGCATCTTTTGAGCGTGACCCTGCGTTCGGCTCCCACAACTTTTTTTGTGCGTACGCGTCGCTTCCCGTCCCATGTCCCGCTGTTTCTTCCTCATCATGCTGGTCTTTGCCGCCGTTGCTCCGGTGGCGGCGCAGGAGGTTGAGGTCACGGCGGTCAAGTTCACGCATCTCCGCCCGCCGAACGGAGGTTCCGGCAGCTGGTTGGAGGCGGATGTGGTGCTCAACGTCCGACCGGCGGGTGGTGGGCCGAACCAGATGGTTTCGCGGGTGCGGGTGGCGCTGCTGTTGGGTTTCGAATTGCCGGCCACGCCCGGCGGCGAACGGCGCCTGGAGCATTACCGGGCCGAAGCCGAGTGCGTGGCCCTCGAGAATGGACGCGCCGATGTGCGTTTCTACCTGCCGGCGGAGCTCGTGAAACGCGATCTGCTGCACGGCGATCCCAAGTATTGGGGCGTGGAGCTCGCGGCGGGAGGGCGTCCGGTGGGCGCCGGGCGGGCTGCGTATTGCCCGGCCTTGGCCGGAGCGGACCAACGCAAAAATTTTCAAAAGCGGGCGGGAGTGGCGGCCGCACCCAACGATGGCCTGCTTCAGCCGCAGTATCTCTCTCCCTTTGCGAACGATTATGCGCGCTCCACGCCCTCCTTTGTGCGGAAAGAAGGCCGCTGAGGGCGGTTTGGCCTTTTCGGTAACTATTAATGCGCTTGCCGCGTCTCGCCCCATCTGAAATCGCCTCATCTAAAGCTACCCTATGCGATCATCCCGTAACCTAGCTGTCGACATCGGAGCCGCGCACGTTGCCTGCGGTGTCTTTGCGGTGGGGACGGCTGGGCGGCTCGTCTTGCAACAGTTTGCCTTGGAACCGCACAGTTCGGATCCATCCCACGAGACGCGCTGGTCAACCGAGATTGCGCATTCGCTCGGTGCCCTGGCGGCACGGCACAAGCTCGCGGGCGCCGCTTCGATAGCCGTGCCGGGCCACCTGGCGCTGACGAAGTTCATCAAGACGCCTTCGATGGCGAAGGAGCGCAGGGCGAACATCATCGCGTTCGAGGCGGCGGAGAACATCCCGTATCCGCTCCCGGAGGTCGTCTGGGATCATCTGGTCGTGTCCGACGACAGCTTCGATCTCGAAGTGATGCTGACCGCGGTAAAATTCGATGCGATGCAGGCGCTCTGCGTCGCGGCAGACTCGGCGGGATTTCCGGTCGAGCGGGCGATGCCCGCGGGCCTCGCCCTGTGCCACGCGTTTCGCTACAACTACCCGGAGGTCCGCGATAGTGTCATCGTGGTCAACATCGGAGCCCGTTCCACCAATCTGCTGTTCCTCGAAAGCGACCGGTTTTACATCCGCACCCTGGCCGTCGCCGGCAACACCGTCACCCAGGCGATTGCCGAGGAACTCCGGATCGATTTTTCCCAGGCGGAGACGCTCAAGGTTCAGGTCTTGTCGGGGCATTCCGACCTGCCGGCCAACTCGCATTCGCGCGCGGCCGTGCAGCGGGCGGCGACGGCGTTCTGCGCGCGGATCCAGCTTGAAATCATCCGCTCGACCGTGAACCACCGCCGGCATTCCGGCGGTCTGGCGCCGACGGCGGTTTACGTCACCGGCGGCGGGTCGTTGATTGGCGAGCTGCCGGCGGCCATTGCGGAAAAGCTCAAACTGCCGGTGTTGCGCTACGAACCGCTGCGCAATGTGGACCTCGCCGCCGATGCGCGCGCGGCGGGCGCCGAAGCCTCGGCCCAAGTGCTGGCCGATTTGGTGGGGCTCGCCACCCGGCTCGTGGCCAGGAACGAGCCCGAGGCCAGCCTGCTGCCCCCGGCCATCACGGAGGCGATCGCCTTTCGCAAGCGTCAGCCGCGGATCCTCGCGGCCGTGGGGCTGGCCCTCGTGGCGCTGCTGCCGCCCGTCGTCCATTATCATTTCATCACGGCGGCGACCCTCGAGAAGATCGCGCAGGTGGACAGCCAGCTCATGCCGCTGCGGGCCATTCAGTCGCGCAACGACGACAACTTGCGCCAGATCGAGGAGGCCAAGAAGCAGATCGGGGCGCTGCGCGGCGCGTACGAGACGAAGGCCAACTGGATTAATTTCTTCACCGATCTCCAGGCGCGGCTCGTGGAAGTGGAGAACGTGTGGCTCGACCGGCTCCAGGTCGTTCGGTCGCCGCTGCCCGAACCCGGCACCGTGCCCGACGCTCCGCCGCCGGCCGACGCGGCCAATGCCGGGGCCCCGGCCGCCGGCGTCCCCGTGGTCGCCGCACCCTTCAAGCTCACGCTCGCCGGGCGGTTGCTCGACATCGACAATCCGCAGTCGAAGGTCAGTCCGCAGTCGTTCGAGCGCGTCAAGCAGTTACTGCAGAAGTTCAAGCAGTCGCAATTCGTTTCCTCGGTGGAGAACGAGCGTTTCGACAATACCCAGAACGGGTTGCTGCGCTTCGATTTCACGCTCGTGATCAACCCGAAGAAACCGTTGTGAACGCATGAAGTCGTCCGCCCACTCGTCGTCTGTTGTAGCGGCGGTTGGGCGGTCATAGACCGCCGCTACAAAACGACCAGCCACACCCTATGACCTGGTATCGCAAGAACCCGCTCTTTGCGTCCGCGTGCATCCTCGGTGCGGTGCTGGCGTTGGCTGAGGTCTGGTTCATCTACGAGCGCTTCACGGCGTCCCGCCAGGCCGCCGTCCGGCTGGAGCAGCGCCGGGCCGGGCTCCGCGAGATGGCTGACCTGCTCCCACCGCCCAAGCGGGAGGTCGCGACGGCCATCGAGGCGGATCTCGCCCGGGCCCAGCACGCTTTGGGCGCGATGCAACTCGAACTCAAGGGCCGGGGGCCCGCCGCCGAACGCCTGCGCACCGCGAAGGTGCCAGCGGCACGGACCGACGCCTATTTCGATCTGGCGACATTCGTGGAAAAGACGCGCGAGCTGGCCCGCAAGCAGGAGGTCGAGGTTCGGCCCGAGGCCGCGCGTTTCGGTTTTGCCGCCTATGCCAATGAGGGTCCCGAGACCGAAAGGATTGAGCCGGTATTTCGGCAGCGGCTCGTTGCCCAGCATCTCATTGAATCCCTGTTTGACGCCCGGCCGCGCGCCCTGTTGCAGGTGAAGCGTGAACCCGCTCTCACGAGCAAGGAACGCGAAGAGCGCGATGCGGCCATTGCGGCGGCCACGGCGGCCGGCATCCCGGCGGACCCGGCGACGACGGCCCTGCCCGAAGGGCCCGACTATTTCGCCATGGATCCGCGGGTGAGCGCGCGGGTGGCGGGCTACGTCAACACCACGGCATTTCGCATCGTCTTCACCGGGCAGACGGCGTCGTTGCGCGCGTTTCTCAACCGGCTGGCCGGTTTCGAACTCCCGGTGCTGGTGCGCGAGGTCGAGGTCGAGCCCGCGACGGCGGATGAAGCCGCCGCTATCCAGCCCACGGAGGAGGGCGCCCCCGGCGAACTGCCGTCCGCGGCTCCTTCGGTCGTGCTCAGTGCCGGCTCCGCGGCGGCCAAGGTCGCGCCAAAAAAGGCCGCGCCCCGGGCTGCGACCGCGGCGCCGATTGTCGCGAAACCCTTTTCCAAGTTTACGGTCACCGTTGAATTCATCGATCTGGTCCTGCCGGCGGCGACTCCCGCCGAAGGCGCAACGCCGGCACCGACCCCGGCCACTTGAACCATGACCGCTAAATCCAGCGACCGAGTTCTGATTGGCGCCGCGCTCCTCCTGGCGTTGGCCTCGGCGGCGATGTTTGGCGTGTGGACGTGGCGCAGTTCCAACGCCCCGTCCGAGCCGATTGCCAGCGTCCAGCTTTCGGCCACGCCCTACGCCCCGGCGGTGGTGGATGCGGTGGCGGTCAAGACGGACACCTGGACGCCGCCGTCCGCCCAGTCGCGGGGCCGCGATTGGATCTACGACACGTTCACGCCGCCGGAAATTTTTTACAGCGCGCGCTCCCGGCAGTTCACGGTGCGACCGCCGACGGGCTTGACGGACGACGAACCGTCCGAGGCGTTTGGCCTCGAACTGGTCGCGGTGCGCCCCGAGCCGTTCCGGTTGCAGCTGATTGGCTACGTCGGCGCCGATGGCAACTGGCGCGGCACCTTCGAAAATGTCCGTTCCGGCGAGGTGTTTCTCGCCGCCGCCGGGCGCCGTGTGCCCAGCCTCGCGCTGTCGATCAAGAGTCTCGACGTGCGTCCGCAGCCGATCGAGATCGCCCAGAGCATGACGACGCGCCAGCGGGTCGCCACGGTCGTGGTGCGGGATGAAAACACCGGCCGCGACGTGACGCTGACGCACCGCGAACGGCAGTTTACCGGCACGCTGTTTGCGTTCGTAGCCGCGACCGGCCAGGCGGCGACCCGGGAGGTGCGCGCCGGAGACACGTTCACCCTTGGCCAGGCCACCTACCGGATCGACGCGATCCAGAACACTCCCCCGACCATCGAGGTAACCAAGGAGTCACCGAATCTGGCCCAACCGGACATCCGGACGTTGACGCCCCGCGAAAGCGATCCGTCCGAAAACCACGAATCTTCCGCCACTTCCCAGCAATGAAAAATCGTTCCTTCCCCAAGTCGCTTCTTGTCGTGCTCGCCGCCGCCCTGCTGGCCGCGGCGGTGCCGGTCAAACAAGCGTTCGCGCAAAGTCAGACGGATTCGAAAATCCGGCTGATGTCGGAGGCCTTGCGCGCCCGGGATGCGGGCGATCTCGCTGGAGCCCAGAAGGCGCTCACCCAGCTCGCGGCCGTTTCGCCCAATGACCCGGCCGTGCAGCGGCTGCGCAGCGAAATCGAAGCCCAGACTGCGGCGCAGCAAGCCGCCGCGCAACGTTCCGCCGAACAAGCGGCCGCCGCCCAGCTGGCCGCCGAGCAGGCCGCCGCCGCCCGCGCCCAAGCCGCCGCCGCTCCCGCCGCAGTCGCCGTCGCAGTCCCCGCCAGGGCGCCCGCGTCGGCGATGATCGATGTCAAGATTCCGGAGCCCGGCCAGCCGGTGCCACCTTCCGGGCCCACGCCGGAACAGGAAGCGGAAGCGTTGGCCCGCGCCGAATCCGCCCGCGTGGCCACCCTCATGGCGAACGCGCAAACGCAGCTCGCCACCGCCCGGTCCCAGTTGCGCGACGGGCGGGCCGACGACGCGCTCGCCACGGTCGATGCCGCGCTCGGTCAGCTGCCGGTCAATCCTCTGACCCAGAAACTGATCGCTGATTTGAACAAGGAGAAGGCGTCGGCCCTGCTCGATCGGGCGCAGACGCTGCTGAAGCGCGGCGACATCGAAGGCGCCCGCGCGGCGCTCGCCGCGCATGGCCAGCTGGCGCCCGCCAGCACGCGTGCCGCCGGTATTGAACGCCAGCTCGCGCGCGCCGCGGGCAAGCCGTCGCCCGCCGTCGATCCTACGTTTGCGGCGGATCGTGCCGCGACCGCCGAGCTCGTGGCCAAGGGGCGCGCCCAGTATCTCGCCGGCGACGTGGATGGCGCGCAGCAGACCTTCCGGGCCATCGAGGCCCAGGAACCGGAAAACACCGTGGCGAAGGGATTCCTGCTGCGCATTGCCGAGGAGAAGGCCGAGACCGGTGCGCTCAATCGCGAAAAGACCCGCGCCCAGCTCCTCGAAGAAGTGGCGAAGGGCTGGCAGCGCCCGGGTATCTACGAGGAACGTCCGCGCGACGTCGATCAGTCGGCCGCCCTGGCCCCGCTGGCCAAAAAACTGAACGAAATCACGCTCCCCAACTTCAGCTTCACCGGCGCCACGATCCAGCAGGTGGTCACCGCATTGAACGAAATTTCCGAGCAATTCGATCTGACCAGCACCGGACCGAAGGGCGTAAACGTGGTGCTGCTCGACCCGAGCAACAAGAATCCAACCGTCACTATCACGCTGCGCAACTCGACCTTGAAGCGCGTGCTCGATTTCGTGACCGAGGCGATCGGCTACCAATATGAAGTGCAGGCTGACGCCGTCATCGTGCGACCCGGCGGCGAAACCACCAACCTCGAGACGAAGTTTTTCGCGGTCACCCGCGCCACCGTGCTGCGGATGACGGGCATCTCCGGGGGCGGTAGTGGCCCCGGTGGTGCGGCGGGTGGACGTGATCCCTATTCCGCGGGTGGCGCGGGTGCCGCCGGCGAGCCTCCGTCCAGCGGTGGCGAAGCCGCCTCGATGCGGGGCTTCCTGCAGCAGGCGGGCGTGAGCTTCACCGTCGAAGGCAGCTCGCTCGCGTACGATGGCTCGGCCATCATCGTGACGCAGACCGCGCGCAACATCGAACGCATCCGCAACATCCTCGCCCGTTACAACGATGTCCGCCAGGTGGAGATCGAGTCGAAGTTCATGGAAGTGCAGGAAGGCGCGCTGGAGGAACTCGGCGTGACGTGGAATTTGTCCCGCCGCGGCGTGCCGCAGATCAATCCATCGACCGGGGCACCAATCCTCGACGCGAATGGTCGCCAGGTGTTCGTGCCGAGGGAGACGTATTCGACCGGCAACACCGATCCCGCCAAGGGCGCGGTGGGCAGCGCGACCCGTTCGCTGAACAGTGCCTTCCCCACGACGTCGAACCAGAACTCGATCAACATCACCGACATCGCCAATCCGACGAATGCGTTGAAGATTCCCGTCGCCCCGACCGCCGTTCCCGGCGCCGTGCAGCTCGCGGCCACCGCCAATGCCCTGGCCAACATCACCGGATTCGTCGGCGAGTTCGACGTCAGTGCGGTCGTGCGTGCGCTTTCCCAGAAGCAGGGGACCGATTTGCTGAGCGCGCCCAAGGTGACGGTGCTTTCCGGCAATCCGGCGAACATCATTGTCGCTCAGGAACTGCGCTATCCGCAGAGCTACGGAGAGATTCAGAGTCAGGTCGGAAGTGGCTCGGGCGCCGCGGGCACGAACGCGATCAGCGCGGCGGGCGTCACGATCACCGCCGGCACACCGCAGGAATTCACGTCGCGGAACGTCGGCGTGGAAATGAAAGTTACTCCCACGGTCGAGGAGGACGATTACTCGATCAGCCTGGACCTCAACCCGAAGGTCACCGAGTTCGAGGGCTTCGTTGAATACGGCGGGCCGAGCATCGCGATTTCGTCGGGCGTGCAGGTGACGGTGCCGCCCGGGTTCTACCAGCCCATTTTCTCGGTCCGCGAGATCACGACCAAGGTCACGATCTGGGATGGCGCGACGCTCGTGATGGGCGGTCTGACGCGCGAAGAGGTCAAGAAGGTGAACGACAAGGTGCCTTTCTTCGGGGACATCCCGTTTATCGGCCGGTTGTTTCGGTCCAAGGGTGAAAGTGCGCAGAAACGAAACCTGCTCATCTTTGTCACCGCGAACCTCGTCAGTCCCGGCGGTTCGCCGAAGAAGCAAAACTTGAAGAGTACGCCGGCGAACTCGCTCTTCCAAAATCCGACCATCGTCACGCCCGCCAGCGCCGAGCCCCGCACCCGCAGCGGCAACAAGTGAGCAACCGCACACCCGGAGGCCACCCCATGAAAACGATCTTCCAGCGATTCCTGGCCGCAGGCGCTGTCCTCGCCGCGCTCGCCGCGGCCCCGTTCGCGGCGTTCGGCGCGCCACCGACTGCCGTGACGATCACGTCCCACGTCACCGGCGCGAATCTCGGCACGCTTTCATCGACCTCGAATTCCGTCACGCTCACGGCAACGGCGACGGCGAGCGCCGGTGCGTTCATCACCCAGGTTGATTTTCGGGTGAACGGCGTCTCGATCGCCGTTGTCTCGGGGCCGGTGGCCACTTACTCGACCACCTGGACGCCTACGGCGGCTGGCACCTACTCGCTCACGGCCATCGCGACTGACAGCAGTGCGGCGTCAAACAATACGCTGACCTCGTCTACGGTCGTCGTGACGGTCTCGGCCGTGCGCGTGGCCAGCCTTGTCGCCCCTACCACCAACTCGTCGGTGCCGCGAAATTCGCAAATCTTTCTTCGGGCTTCTGCGTCCATGACTGACGGCACCGTGTCCAAGGTTGAGTTCTTCCTTGATCCCGCTGGTGCCAATACGCTGCTCGGGACCGTCAACCAGGCGCCCTATAACTTTGCGTACACGGTCACCGCCACCGTTGGCGCACACACCATCCTTGCCCGTGCGACGTCCAGCGCGGGAGCGACGTTCGACACTTCGACGATCAATCTCAGCGTCACCACGCCGGTGGGTGCCATCCCGACGGTTTCGATATCGTCGCCGGCCGCCAGCAGCGTGTTCACGGTGGGAAACGCGGTGACCATCAATGCGACTGCGGCTGGTGCCGGAAGTAATTTTATCCCCGCGACCGCGCCAGGCGGTGTCACCTTCTACGTCGATGGAGAACCGATCGGGACCGACTTGGTGGCAGCCTATTCAATCAGTTGGACACCGTCCGCCGCCAAAACCTATTCGCTGACCGCGCAGGCAACCGACGATAAGGGCAACCTGGCGATTTCGACCGCAATCTCGGTGTCCGCCGCCGCGTCAGTTCCGACGGTTTCCATCACGTCTCCGGCGAGCAACTCCACCGCCACCATCGGCGTGCTCCAGACCGTTACGGCCACGGCGACGGCGAGCGCAGGGGCGACGATCACGAGCGTGCAGTTTTTTCTTAACGCCACCTCGCTCGGGACGATCACCTCGGCTCCCTACACCACGACCTGGACGCCTGCGGCGGGAGGGAATCTCACCCTCACCGCCAAGGTGACCGATTCGACGGGAGCGACGGTCACCTCGGCGGGTGTTCCCGTGTCATTGATCTCACCCGCACCTACCGTGGCGATCACCGCGCCGACCGGCTCCGCGACGCCGACCTTTGGGGCGCCGACAACGATTACGGCGAACGCCACTCCCAGTTCCGGTGCGTCGATTACCCAGGTGGAATTTTTCGTGAATGGGGCCTCGGTCGCGATCGACACGGCGCTTCCCTATTCGGTTGTTTGGACGCCATCGACGGTCGGCACGAACACGCTGACGGCCGTGGCCACACAATCGGGCGCCGCGACCACCACGTCCAGTGCCGTGGTCCTTACGGTGAACGGATTGGCGCCTACGATTTCACTTTCGGCGCCGCTGGGAGGAACATCAGTGGTCGCGAACACGGAGACGACCGTCGTCGCGGTTCCGACCGCGAGCTCAGGGGCCTCCATCACCCAGGTCGCCTTTTTTGCTGGCGCCACCCAAATTGGCGTGGCGACGGCTCCGCCGTATTCGATTGCTTGGACGCCCACGGTCGCCGGGGCGGCGTCCCTGACTGCCCGGGTGACCGATTCAACCGGCACGACCGCCACGTCCTCCCCCGTAAATATTACGGTCACGGCAGCGGTGCCGACGGTTGCTTTGACCTCTCCAACGGTCGCGACGACCCTGGCACAAGGAGTGCCGGTCACACTGACGGCGAGCGCAAGTTCTGCGGGCGCCACCGTGACGCGGGTCGATTTTCTGGTGCAGCTGCCTGGTGCCGGTTCGAGCACGGTCGTCGGTTCGTTGCTGGCGCCGCCTTACGCGTTCACGTGGACACCCACGACGGCAGGAATCGTGGCGATTTCCGCTCGCGCCACGGACTCGACCGGTGCGACTGCCACTTCGGCCGCGGTGAACGTGACTGTGGCGGCGCCAACGGTGACGCTCACGACTCCCGCCAACGCGTCGTCGGTCGGTTTGGGCGCCCCGCTGACTCTCACGGCAACGACGACAGCCGGCTCGGTGAGCCGGATGGAATTTCTCGCGCAGCTGCCGGGCAGCAGCACGAATACTGTGGTTGGAACGGTCCTCACGCCGCCATATACGTTTTCATGGACGCCATCGAACGCTGGCGTCGTCGTGCTCACGGCCAAGGTCACTGATTCCAACAATATCCCCACCACCTCGGCGCCGGTTAACATCACGGTCGTTGCCCCGAGCGTTGCCCTCACCGCGCCGGCGAACACAGCGACGGTTCCGCTCGGAGCCGTTGTGCCACTTACCGCCACGGCGAGTGCGGTTGGGTCGGCGGCCATCGCGCGGGTTGAGTTCCTCGCTGGTACGACCGTTGTGGGTCTCGCCACGACTGCGCCCTACACGGCGAATTGGACGCCGACAGCCGCAGGCCCGGTGGTGCTGACCGCGCGGGTGACGGATTCGAACAATGCCACGGCCACGTCGACGGCGGTAAATGTTTCTGTCGCCGCCCCGGCGGTTGCGCTCACCTCCCCGTTGGCCGGGGCGACGGCCAACGTCGGCATTCCCATCACGTTGACCGCTTCTGCCGCTGCAGTTGGCGGAGGAACCCTGACCAGCGTCGAGTTCTTTGCGGGCACGACCCTCATTGGGTCGGCCACGGTCGCACCTTACACGGTGTCGTGGACGCCAAGCACGGCCGCCACGGTGGCATTGACCGCCAAAGCCTATGATTCGAACGGCAGTTCGGCCACCTCAACTCCCGTCAGTATTACCGTTACAGCGGTGCCGCCTACCGTTTCGCTCACCAGCCCCACGGCCGCCGCAACGGTCGGACTCAGTGCGCCCGTGACGCTCACGGCCTCGGCCAGCGCCACCGGCGGTACAGTAATGCGGGTCGATTTTCTCGCGCAGCTACCGGGCGCAAGCACCAGCACGGTTGTTGGTTCATTGCTCACGCCGCCCTATTCCTTCACGTGGACGCCGACGGCGGCAGGCATTGTGGGATTGTCGGCGCGGGTCACGGATTCAAACGGAACGGTCGCGACCTCACCCGCCATCAGCGTGATCGTAGTGGCGCCGATCGTGGTGCTGACGAGCCCCGCGGCCGCGTCGGTCGCCACCGTCGGTGTCGCAGTGCCGATGACGGCGACCGCCAGCACCACTGCCCCGGCTACGATCGCCCGGGTCGAGTTTCTCGCGAGCGGAACGCTGGTCGGCACGGCCACGACCGCCCCGTATTCGTTCAGTTGGATTCCGACGGCGGCCGGGTCGGTGCCGCTTTCCGCCAGGGTTATCGACTCCAATGGTGCTACGACCACCTCCAGTCCACCGGTGAACGTGGCCGTAACCGCGTCGCCCACCCCGACGATTGCCATTACGAATCCGGTGGCCGGAGCCAGCGTCGTGCTTGGCTCCTCGACTTCAATCAGCGCCACCGCCGCACCCTCGGCCGCGATTGCCGGGGTCACGGTGACGCGGGTCGATTTCTTGGCCGATGGCGTCCTGATTGGCAGCGACAGCACCGCTCCTTACAGCGTGGCCTGGACGCCGTCCGCCACGGGCACCGTCGTCCTCACCGCCCAAGTCACGGATTCGGGTAACAACACGGCGACGGCGACGTTGTCGGTCCCGGTCGTCGTGGCCAACGCGCCGACGGTGGCGCTGACAATCGGGGGCGGCAGCGCCGTCATTCCGATCGGCTCCGCTCGGGTTTTCGGGGTCGACATCAACGCGGGCGTGACGACGGGCTTCGTCGCGATTGATCGGGTCGAGTTTTACTACGACGGCAGCCTCATTGCGACCGACGTGGCCGCGCCTTACAACTATGCCTTCGTCGCCCCGAACCAGCCCGGTGCGCATCAGGTATATGCCCGGGTCATCGACATTCTGGGGCAGACCACCAACTCGGCGGTTTTTGGCATCAACATTACGCCGCCGGTCGGGTCGTTGCCAAACGTGGCGATTTCGTACCCTGTCAACGGGGCCTATGGGCCGACCGGCAACGTGATCGCGATCACCGGCACGGTCGCCGACAGTGACGGCACGATTTCGTCGGTGCAGGTCTTCGCCAACGGCGTCCTGGTGGGCAACGCGTCCGTGTCGGGTGGGGCCTGGAGCATCAACTGGAATCCGCAGACCATAGGGGCAATTTCCCTCACCGCGATCGCGACCGACGACAAGGCCAACGCCGTCGTCGCACCGGCGTCGATCTTCAACGTCACGGACACCACCTCGCCGACGCTCACGCTGTCCGTGTCGCCCGGGGGAGCGACCCTGCCGGCCGGTGCCACGCGCAACATCCTGGCCACCGCCACGCCTTCGGTCGGCCGTGCGCTCGCGCGGGTGGAATTCTTCGTCAACGGCGGAAAAGTGGGGGAGAAGACCTCCGCGCCGTATAGTTATCGTTACACGGCGCCGACGATTCCGGGCACCTACATCTTTTCGGCGCGGGCCACCGACAACGCTGGCTCGGCCCGCGATGCGCAGGTGTCACTCACGGTCGCCGCGGCGGTGGGGACGGCGCCAACTGCCGTGCTGATCACGCCGGCCAGCAACATCACTGTTATTCCGAACACCGCGATCAGCCTTGCCGCGAGCGCGATTTCACCCACTGGCACGGTTTCCTCGGTCCAGTTTTACGTCAATGGTTCGCCGGTGGGAAATCCGATCGCCAATCCGCCCTATACCGGCTCCTACACGCCGACCGCCACGGGCACGTACGTGTTCGATGCCATTGCGACGGATGACCGCGGCAACACCGGCGTTTCCCGGGCCGCGACGGTGACGGCAGCCTTTGGCACCCCCACGATCGCGATCACGTCGCCGCGCGTCGATATCAACAATCCCAGTGCGGTGGTCCGCGTGACCCCGCTCGTGCCATTGACGATTGCGACCACCGCGGCGGGCGGAAGTGGCGCGACGGTGCTGACCGTGGAGTTCCTGGTTGATGGCGTGCAGATTGGCACCCGCACGACCGGCATCTCGACGGGACTTGGCGGTGCCCTCTACTCGTTCCCGTGGACCCCCGATCTGACGATGCTCGGCGCCCATGTCCTGACCACGAAGGTCACTGACACCAATTCGCAGAGCGCCACCTCCGCACCGGTCAACATCAACGTGGCCACGGTGGTCGGTACGCCGCCGACGATCACGGTCACGGCTCCGACGAACAACTCGACCATCCAAAGTTTCTCGACGATCAACCTGATCGCGAACTCCTTCGCGACCGGTGGCACGGTCTCGAGCGTCGAATTCTTCGTCAACGACGCCAGCGTCGGTCTCGCGGTGCGCGAGCAGGCGACCAATGTCTACCGCCTTGCGTACGATCTTCAGCGCTTCGATTTTTCCGCGCTCACGGCCACGCTCGATGGCAACGGCAATCCCCGCTATCCACTCACGTTTTACGCCATCTCCAAGGACAGCAGCGGCAATCAGACAGTGACGCTGACTTTCACGATGAACGTCGTGCCGGCCCAGAGCCGTCCGCCGAGCGTCCAGCTCGTCACACTCGGTACGCCTTCCGTCACCGCCGGCACGCCCTTTGCGATTGCCGCGATCACCTCCGACACCGACGGCTTCGTCAGCCTGCTCCAGGTGTTCTCCAACGGCACGATTGTCTCGCAACAGGGTAGTCCGGCGCAGAACGCTCTGATTCAGTTCACGCCGCAGACCGCCGGTCGCTTCAATCTCTACGCCGTCGCAACCGACGAGACGGGCAATACCGCCGTCTCGTCCCCGGTTGTCCTCAACGTCACCGGCAATGTCGCTCCCACGTGCGAACTGGTCCGTCCGGCCAACGATGCCACCGTGACGACGATCAACACGCCGGTATTCCTCGAGGCGACCGCGAGCGATCCCGATCTCGCGCAATCGGTCAGTGTGGCGTTCATCAACGCCGCCAGCGGTGCCACGGTCGCCAACGGCCAGCGGGTCGGCACCACCAACACGTATCGGGCGATTTGGACGCCCACCCAGGCGAATACGTATACCGTGGCCGCGCGCGCAGCCGACACCGCCGGCGCCACGACGACGAGCTCGGCCGCGCGCCGCGTCGTCGTGAACAATGTCATCGGCATCGCCCCGACGGTGTCCATCAGCGTGCCAGGCACCGCGACGACGGCCACGACGGCCAACTTCACGGCGACATCGAGCGATTCCGACGGCTCGGTCATCGACGTGGAGTTCTTCCTCAATCGCAACAGCATCGGCTCCGCGACCCGCGATCAACTCACGAACACTTGGCGGTTGACCGCGGTGTTTGCCGGCCTCACGCCCGGGAATACCGAGGTCGTGGCGCGCGCGCGCGACAGCTCGGGCAACGTGGCGGCCTCGTCGACCAGCAACATCAACGTGACGGCAGCCTCCAGCATTGCCCCGTCGATCACGATCACGCCTTCGACCACGGACGCGCCCTTCAACCGCCAGTTGCAGCTTACGGCCAACGCCCGCGATGCCGATGGCACGATTACGTCGGTGCAGTACTTCTCCAACGCCACCAGCCTCGGGTCCACGGGCAACTCCGGCACCAACTATCGGGTGACGTGGACTCCCAGTCAGTCGGGAACCTTTAACGTCTGGGCCGTCGCCACCGACAATACGGGCAATTCCACGGTCGCGCCGACCGTACTCGTGACGGTGCGCCGAAACAACCCGGTCCTCGAGGATGCCGCCTTCATTCTGCAGACCTATCAGGACATCGCGAACACGACGTCGATCAATCCGTTGGATTTTGCCGATTTGGACGCCCGGCTGGGGGATGACACGCTTACCCGGGCGGATTTGGTCGACTCCTTGATCAAGGACCCGGGGTTCCTGCCGCCGGTGAACCTCCTGGCGTCCTATTACGTGATCATGGGGCAGTGGCCGACGCCGCAGAATTATATCACGCTGCTCGCGACCGCGCGGGGCGGTCTGTCCAATGCGATCAACTCCATCATCTTCTCCAACGAATACCTTGCAAAATACCCGGAGAAGGTGACGCCGACGGTGGCGTTGTTGAACAATCCGCTCAGCGTGATTCCCGCCAAGACGTTCGAAGCCCGGCTCTGGGCGAATGCCGGCCTCGGTGCGCCGTCCGACATCGACGATGTTCGCTTCCGGAGCAACAACAACACGTTTAACGGCACGCTGGGCCGCGGCTACAATCCAGTCGGCCTGCCCACCGCGATTGCCGAGTTCATCACCAATACGAACGCCACCAACACCGCGCTGTTCAACCGTGCCCGGGCCGCGGCGCTCTATTACCAGCTCAATCGTCCGCCCACCCCCACCAGCCTTACGGCCACCCAGATCACCGATCAAATTGCGGTGCGGGTGGAGGAGTTGGCGCGGCTTCCCGATACGAAGAGCATGGCCGATGCCGCCCTGAAGGATATTCTTTATGCCTATCGTTACGTGACGATCACGAAGCACCCCGACTCGTTGACCGTCGCGCCGCGCTCGGGGGTGTTGTTTGGGGTCGAAGCCATTGGCGCGCCACCGCTCGCTTACCAGTGGCTGCTGAACGGCGCCCCGATTCCGGGTGGAACCAGTTCCATTCTCAGTCTGACCAACGTCGATACGTCGCGGGTCGGAGCCTACACCGTGGTGGTGACCTCGAGTGCGGCGGCCGCAACGAGCGACCCGGCGACGCTCTTGCTGTCCAGCACGCCGACGCGGCTCGGCAACATTTCCACGCGCGGGGTGACCAGCGGGGGCGCGAACGTTCTCATTGGCGGCTTCGTCGTCAGCGGTGCCGCCAACCAGACGCGCCAGATGCTGATTCGCGTGGTCGGTCCGTCGTTGGCCGCCGCAGGTGTGACCGGCTTTCTGGCCAATCCGCGACTCGAGGTTTACGCGGGCGCAAACCGGACTCCAGTGCTCGTGAACGATGACTGGGAAAACCAGACCGGTGGCGCCGCGGCGGTGACGGCGATTCGACAGGCGGCCAACCGTGGGGGTGCGTTCAACTTGCCGGCCAGTTCCGCCGATGCCGCCGTGCTCGCGACTTTGCCGGCAGGGGCGTACACGGTGATGGCCAAGGGTCCGAATGACACGGCTTCGGGCGTGGTGCTGATCGAAGTTTATGACGTCACCCAGGGCGCTGCGGCCGGCCCGAAGGCGGCCAATGTTTCCACCCGCGGGGTGGTCGGTACGGGAGGTAACATCCTCATTGCCGGCTTTGTGGTGAACGGCGCCGTTTCGCGCCGGTTGCTGATCCGCGGGGCGGGTCCGACGCTCCAGGCTTTCGGGCTGCCCGCCAATACCGTGCTGGCCGACCCGCAAATCACACTGGTCGACCAGGCGACAGGGAAGACGATCAAGTCCAACGATGACTGGGCGTCCGGTGAGGATGCCGCGGTGATCGCCGCCGCGGCGACGGCGGCCGGCTCATTCCCGTTTGCCAACGGGAGCAAGGACGCCGCCATGATCGTGATGCTTACGCCCGGTGCCTATACCGTGCAGCTGCGTGGGGTCGGAAACGCGACTGGCATCGGCATTGTCGAGGTTTACGACGTGGATCCGTGAACAGAGACCGCTCCTCCGTCGCGATGTCCCTGCGCCTGGGGTCCAATTCGTCTCACGTTTGCGCGATGCGGATCAACAATGGCACATTGTCGGCGCCGGTTTTCAGTCTATTCTTAATCCCATGAAAACGCATTCCTTCCTTCGATTCGGCCTTCGTGCGATGGCGGCGGGCGTTGGCGTGCTGGCACTCTGTTCTGTGCCGCCGGCCCGGGCGCAGGGGGCTGGTGGCGGTGGCGCCACGCGCCCCACCGACCCGACGGGTCCGGCGGTTGGCCCCGGTGGTGGTATTGCGATTCTCCCCATTTTTCCTGGAGGAGGCGGCGGCATTACGATCCCCGGCCAGGGCGGCGGGGGCATTCTGATTCCCGGCACCGGCGGCGGGACCACCCCGATTGTCGATGCGCGCGTGGTGGGAGATGCGGGCATCCTTGCGGGCGGAGTGGGCCGGGCCTCGGTGGTCGTCCCCGTGCCGACCACGGCAGCGCAAATCACACCTGGCACCTCGCCTGCCGCTGCCAGCAGCGCCTTGTATCGCTGGACCATTACGGGGGGAATCATCACGTCCGATCCGACGGAGGCCGCAGTTGAATTTACGTCCGACGCACCCGGCTCCGCCATGCTCAACGTCACCGTCATCACCGACGGCACCTCCTATTCGGCGTCGTCCCAGATAACCGTTTTGCCTGCCACCGCGGCCGGGACGATGACCGTCGCGGCGTCCGCCGTTGCGAGCAACAGCACCACAGTCCGCGCCAGCGTGCCGGCGGCTGTGAGTGGCGACCGCACGTTTCGCTGGACGGTCAGCGGCGATGCCACCATCGCGACCGGCCAGGGCACCGCGTCCGTCACGTTCCGACCAGGCACGCCCGGACTCAAGGAGGTGTCGTGTGCCGTGACACTGCAGAATATCGTCACGGCCACGCTGCGTTCATTTGTCGAGGTTGACGGCAGCGGTCCGCAAGTCGTGGTGGCCGTGAACGGCGGCAGTGGGGGTGGAACATATCCGGGCGGTACGCGGGTGCATCTCTTTGCCGACCCTCCGCCAGCCGGAAGGGTTTTTGACCGCTGGGTTGGCGATACCACCGCGCTCGGGACCGGACCCTTCGACGCGCGGTTCCCCCATGCGGTTCTGACGGTTCCAGCGGCGCCGGTGACCCTCACGGCCACGTACAAACCTGCGTCGTTGTGGACGGCCGCCGCCATCTCCGACTTGAATCCGCAGCGGCAAACCGATTCCAGCGGTCGGGTCGTGAATGTTCCCGCGCGTCTTTTGTATCACATTCCGGCGGCGGCGCGGGGCTTGGTGATCCTGTTGCATGACTCCGGTGGGGCCGCCGACGAATGGTTCAGCAGCCCGGAGCAATTGCTGCTGGCGCGCGATCTGGTGGCCGCGGGTTATGGCGTTGCGGCTTTGAGCAGTTTCAATCGCGCGGCCGGAACATGGGCGGTTCAGACCACGCTCACGCTCAATCCGGATGCGCTCAACCTCGTGGCGGCATTGGATCGCTTTGCCCGCGATGGACTCTTGGCCCAAGGCAAGC
Source organism: Opitutaceae bacterium (assembly GCA_044344465.1). Lineage (GTDB taxonomy): Bacteria > Verrucomicrobiota > Verrucomicrobiia > Opitutales > Opitutaceae > ER46. The sequence goes on along the minus strand of JBIJCX010000019.1, from coordinate 11,814 downwards.
CGGTGTTTCTGCTCGGCCTCGCCGGCGGCGCCGATGCCGCTGTGCGTTTCGTGCCCTTGCTGGCCGCGGCCAGGCCGGCCCCGGCGCTCAAGGGCCTTGTCTTCTACTGCGCGGCGGGGAATGAGGCCCTGGCCGCCACCTCGGGCCTGCCGGAATTGTTCGCCCTGGCCGGAAATGACACTGCGCTCGGCACCGCCGGCGCCGCCACGGCGAGGGCCAATGCCCGGTTGCTGGCTGGGCGCGGCATCGAGGCCACCGTGGTCAACACCTCAACCTCGCCGGTGCCGCCAAGCCGGTTCCGCACGCTCGCGGTGAGCGATCCGGCTCTGACGACGGCTGAGACCACCGCCATTTGGACCGGAGTGAAGAGCGCCGGCATTCTCGACGCCAACAACTACGTCAAGGCCGTCCCAAAACTCAGCGCGCTTCGAGCCGCAATTCCGAGTGCCCATCAGGGACGCACGGCAGACGTGGGGGCCCAACTGGCCCTTGCGTATGGTGCGGCGGCGGTCTTCAGCGAGGCCGACGCACGGGTGATCGATTTTCTCGATCGGTGCGTGGCTTCGGCGCCGGCGCCTGAACCCGCCCGCCTGGTCAATCTCTCCGCGCGGAGCGGCATTGCCTACCTCGGCGACAGCTTCACTTTCGGCTTCACCCTCTCGGGGCGTGACACGGCGACCGTCCTGATTCGCGGGGTGGGTCCCGCGCTCACGCGATTCGGCGTCCCCTCCGTCCTCGCCGCTCCGCGGCTCGAGGTGAATCGCGGTGCCACTCTGATTGCGACCAATGAGGGCTGGGATCGAGGGATCAACAATGCCGCGCAGATCGCGACGCTGACGGCGGGCGTCGGCGCTTTTCCTCTGCCTCCTGGCAGCCTCGATTCCGCGGTGCTGCTGACGCTCGGTGCCGGCAGTTACACCGCCACTGTGCGGGGCGTAAACGGCACGACCGGCGAAGCACTCATGGAGGTCTACGATGTGAGCCGGAACGGCACCCGGCTCACGAACCTGTCGACGCTGGCGAGAATCGACGATGACGGTGACGTCGTGATTCCCGGCATTGTCCTGGCGGGCACCAATCCGCGCACGTTGCTGGTCCGCGCGGTCGGGCCCGGGCTCGCGGACGTCGGTCTGCCCCTGAGCACGGTCCTCGGTGATCCCCGGCTTTCGGTCTTCAATGCGGGGCGCGCGACGGTCGCGACCAACAACAACTGGACGCAGGGCAATGCCGCGATGCTGAGCGGAGTGTTTGCCACCTCGGGTGCGTTTCCGCTGAAAGCGACCAATGGCGACGCGGCGCTGCTCAACGCGTTCGCTCCCGGTGCCTACACGATCCAGGCTGGTGCCACGCCCGTGCTGGCGGCGCTCGCGGCCGGTGCGACCACGGGGCAGGTACTGGTTGAAGTCTACCTCGTGCCCTGAGCGGGTCCTTCGCCGGGGCGCGCGGAGGTGGGCTGATTTTACGATGTCAAAATGGCTCCTCATTGATGGGTTCAACCTCGCGTATCGATGCTTTCATGCGATGCCCGAACTCACCCGCGCGGATGGATTTCCGACCGGTGCGCTGCATGGCTGGGTCAAGTCGATCTGGAAGCTCGCGGATCAGGAGCAGCCGGAATCCATCCTGGTCTTCTTCGATCTCGGCGGGGCCCAGGACCGGCTGGCCTTGCATCCTGAATACAAGGCGCAGCGGAAGGAGATGCCCGAACCGCTCACGCGCCAGATTGAACCCCTCAAGTTGCTGACCCGCGCGATGGGGCTGGCCGGGATCGAGCAGGACGGCGTCGAGAGCGACGACCTCCTCGCCGCCGAGGCGGTGGCGCTGGCGCACGCGGGCCACGACGTTCTCATCGTGAGCAGCGACAAGGATTTTGCGCAGGTGGTTGACGAAAAAATCAAGATCATGCTGCCCCCGCCATCCGCCAATCCGAAGCTCGGCTGGCGGTTGCTCGATGCCGTGGGCGTCCGGGAAAAATTCGGGGTGCCGCCGGGCCAAATTGCCGACTACCTCGCGTTGGTGGGCGATACCTCGGACAACATCCCCGGGGTCAAGGGGGTCGGCCCGAAGACCGCGGCGAAGTGGCTGGCGGCGTGGGGCGACCTTGACGGGGTGCTGGCGCACGCGGCCGAATTGGAGCCCGAACGCTTCCGGGTGGAGGTCGCCGGTTCCACGGACCGGCTGAGGCTCAACCGCCGGCTCACCACCCTCAATCTCGCGTTGCCGCCGGTGGTGCCGCAGTGGCGCACGCCGGACGCCGGCGCACTCTTTCAGCTCCTCGAATCATTCGAAATGCGCGGCACGCTGGCGGAGGCCCGGAAACGGTACCCCGCGGCCGTAGCGTCGGCAGGAGTCGTCAGATCCGCACCTCAGGACAACAGGACCGAGACTCAAGCCGAGCTGTTTTGAGCCGCCATTCCGCGGGTCGGCCAGCTGATGCGCGATCCCCGGATTTCCGACCTTCCCAACGGCTCGAACCGCGCGAGGCCGCGGCTCGTTACAGTCCCTCTTTGGAAATTCCGCGCGGATCGAAAATATAACCGATCCCGTGCACGGTGCGGAACGAATTCAGGTTCAACCCGTGCGCGCTGAAGAGGTCCCTCACCTTGACGATGTATTGGTCGAGCGAACGGCTCTTCACGTCGGCGTGAATGCCCCAGACCGAATGAATGAGCGCCTTGCGCGTGATGACCTGGCCGGTATGCGCGTTGAGGTACGCCAGAATGCCCAGTTCCTTGCGCCCGAGCTTTTCCACCTTGCCGGCGGGAAACGAGATCTCGAGGCGCTCCGGTGTGATCCGCGCCCCACAGAAATCGAACGGCACATCGCTGATCCGCACGTTTTTCGTGACGTTCAAATCGGCGTTGGCCTCGGTCCGGCGCAGGACGGCGCGGATGCGGGCGGTGAGCTCCGCGTAGCTGAACGGCTTGGTGACATAGTCGTCGCCACCCATGTCCAGGCCCCGGATCTTGCTCGTCTCCTCCACATTCCCGGTCAGGAAAATGACCGGCACGGAGACGTCCGCCGCCTTCAGTTCCTCGAGCATGGCAAAGCCGGACTGATCGGGCAAATTGATGTCGAGCAACAGGAGATTGGCGAAATTCTTCTTCAGGAATTTCACCGCGTGCGTGGCCCGGTGACAAACCTGCGTGTGCATGCCCGCCCGCTCCAGGTGGTTCGCAATCAGCATCGCCAGTTCCACTTCGTCCTCGACGATGACAATCAGGGGCTTGGGCTCGGTGCGAGAGGCTGGAGTTGTGGTGGGCATGACCGACGGTGGCTGCAAACTCGCAATCGGAACGCGGGATGTCAACCGACCAGCGGAAAGGTCGCCGCCGGGGGCGCAGCCCATTTGATGAACAATTGTCACTCTCATGGGTGCTCGCCCGGTTCGTAGTTCCGGCTTCAGCCGGTCTCGGCGGGTGCTCTGGCCGCCCAATGGCGGAACTACGAACAAGGCGGTCCGGAAAGTGGGATGCGGCGGTCCACGGTCTGCCGCCTGCAAATTTGCTTGAAGGGTCTCGTTGCCGGGTGTCCTTTGGCCGCGTGTCTGAAAAAGCGCCACTGCTGATGCTCGGTCTGCCGAAGGGCAGCCTCGAGGAGTCCACAATCAACCTGTTCGCCAAGGCGGGCTGGAAAATCGCGACGAATTCGCGGAGCTATCGTCCCTCGATCGACGACGCGGAGCTCGACGGCCGTTTCGTGCGGGCCCAGGAGGTCAGCCGCTACGTCGAGCACGGCTTCTTCGACTGCGGACTGACGGGGCACGACTGGGTGCTGGAAAACGCCTCCGACATCGTCGAGGTGTGCGACCTGATCTACAGCAAGGCCTCGGCCAAGAAGTCGCGCTGGGTGTTGTGCGTGCCCGAGGCGTCGTCGGTCCGGACCGCCGCGGATCTGGCGGGGAAACGCGTCGCCACCGAGCTCATCAACACGACGCGGCGCTACTTCGAGCAAAAGGGCGTGAAGGTCGAGGTGGAGTTTTCCTGGGGTGCGACGGAGGTTAAGGTGCCGGACCTGGTCGACGCGATTGTCGACATCACTGAAACCGGGAGTTCGCTGCGCGCGAACAAGCTGAGGATCGTCGATACGCTCCTCGAGACCAACACCAAGCTCATTGCCAACAAGGCGAGCTGGGCGAATCCGGCCAAGCGGAAGAAGATCGAGACCATTGCGCTCCTCCTGCGCGGCGCGCTCGAGGCGGAATCCAAGGTCGGCCTGAAGATGAACCTGCCGAAGCGGGTGCTCGACGCGGTGGTGCAGACGCTGCCGGCGCTGCGCAACCCGACGATCTCGCCTCTCAGCTCGCCTGATTGGGTGGCGCTGGAGACCATCATCGACGAAAGCATCGCCCGCGAAATCATTCCACAGCTCAAGGCGCTCGGGGCCGAGGGGATCGTGGAGTATCCGCTGAACAAAGTGGTGTATTGATTTTCCGCGCACGGCGGAGAATCAGCGGTTATTGCCCGGCAAACAGCCCATGTCCAAAATCACCCTTGGCCTTCTGCAGCACGCGTGTTCGCCGGATCCGGCGGCCAATCTGAAGCAGACGCTCGCGTTGGTGGAGCGCGCGGCGAAGCAGGGAGCCAACATCATCTGCACGCAGGAACTCTTCCGCTCCCAATACTTCTGCCAGGCGGAGAATCCGGCCAATTTCAAGCTGGCCGAATCGATTCCTGGACCAACGACGCAGCGGCTGCAGGCGGTCGCAAAAAAGCATGGCGTGGTTGTGATTGCTTCGCTGTTCGAAAAACGTGCGCCCGGGCTCTATCACAACACGGCGGTGATTATCGATGCCGACGGACGTCTGCTCGGCCTCTACCGCAAGATGCACATCCCGGACGATCCGCTCTACTACGAGAAATACTACTTCACACCCGGCGACACCGGCTTTCGGGCCTGGACCACGAAGTTCGGCCGCATCGGCGTGCTCATTTGCTGGGACCAGTGGTTTCCCGAAGCGGCGCGGCTCACGGCGATGCAGGGGGCCGAGATTCTGTTTTACCCGACTGCGATCGGCTGGCATCCGCGCGAAAAGGAGCAAAACGGGGCCGAACAGCACGCTGCCTGGGAATTGATCCAGCGCAGCCACGCGATCGCGAACGGCTGCTATGTCGCGGCGGTCAACCGCATCGGGCTCGAGCATCCCGCCGGGGGCGACGGGCTGGAGTTCTGGGGCCAGAGCTTTGTCGCCGACACGATGGGTCAGATCATCGCGAAGGTGGGGGCAGCGAAGGAGGAAATCCTGCTCGTGCCCATCGACCTCGGCCGGGTGGATGCGACGCGCACGGCTTGGCCCTTCGTGCGCGATCGCCGCATCGACGCCTATGCAGATCTGACGAAACGGTGGGGAACCGCGGGGAAGCACGATGCGCTTCCCTAAGCCGCGGCCAGGCCGCGCCCGATGGACTGCAATGGCCCACACTCCATGAGTGCACCCTCGAAACCGGCCGCCGCTGCGGCCGTTAAGGAAGTTGAAGCCCCAACGCCGAAGGCGTTGGGGTTCCAATTTCCTGCGGAATGGGAGCCCCAGGCCGCCGTCTGGCTGTCCTGGCCGCACCGGCGCAAGACGTGGCCGGGGCAGTTCCGGCCGGTGCCCGGAGTGTTCGCGAACGTGGTGGCGCAAATCAGCCGCTTTGAGGACGTGCGGATTAACTGTGGCGCGGCGCTGCAGCCGCGGGCCCGCCGGCTTTGCGCTGCCGCCGGCGCGGACATGGCCCGCGTGACTTTTTTCGATCATCCGACCAATGATGCCTGGTGCCGCGATCACGGTCCGATTTTCCTGAAGCACCGGCAGACCGGCGAAGTTGCGCTCACTGACTGGCGCTACAACGCGTGGGGCGGCAAGTATCCGCCTTACGACTCCGACGACGCGATTCCCCGGCACATCGCCCGGAAACTCGGCCTGCGGCGGTTCGCCCATGACATGGTGCTCGAGGGCGGATCGATCGACGGGAATGGCCGCGGGCTCCTCCTGACGAGCGAACAGTGCTTGCTGCATCCCAACCGCAATCCGCACCTGAGCCGCGAACAGATCGAGCAAAACCTCCGCGATTATCTCGGGGTGACGACGATTCTCTGGTTGGGCGAGGGTATTGCTGGCGACGATACGGATGGCCACGTCGACGATATGACCCGGTTTTTCAAGGCGGACGGAATCATCACCGCCGTGGAGGCAGACCGGCGCGATGTGAATCACCGGGCGCTCGCGGAGAATCTCGAGCGCCTGCGTGGGTTCCGCACGCCGGCCGGCCGGGCCTTCGACCTCGTTCGGCTCCCGATGCCGCGGGCCTTTGGCTTCCAGGGCCGGCGGGTGCCGGCGAGTTATGCGAACTTTCTAATCATCAACGGGGCCGTGCTCGTGCCGACGTTCCGGCAGGAGCAGCGCGACGCGGAAGCGTGCGAAATCATCGGCGGTTGCTTCCCGGGCCGCAAAGTGGTTCCGATCGACTGCTACCACCTGGTCTGGGGCCTCGGTACCCTCCACTGCATCTCGCAGCAGCAGCCGGCCTGACGGTGCGGAGGCCGGATGCGCCGGGGACAGGGCGTCACAGAATCTCCACCACGGTGGACTCGATCGTGCGGGAACCGTCGGCCTGGTTGAAATAATAGACGACCAGCGCGCGGTTCTTCGACAGCAGCGTGGCCCAGGGATAGCCCAGATCGCCGGTGCCGCCATCGTCGCGCAAGATGACCTCGGGTGCGGCGGAGATGTTGGTGCATTCAGCATCGAGCACGCGGGCGCGGATCCCGAACGGAGCATGGCGATAACCGTAGACCAGCAGCACGCGTTGGTCGGGCAGACGGATGGCGTGGTACGGGTGGCCTTGGATGCCGGCATCCGTCCACTTGAAACTCCTGCCCTTGTCGGTGGAGCGGGCGACGACGAGGTGATCGTTGAAATTGGCGGTGCGGATGAAGGCGACCAGATCGCCTTTGGGTGTTTCGTAGATCGAGGTTTCGTTGAATTGAACCTTGGGGTCGACGGCGACCGGCGCGGAATATTTCCAGGTCAGGCCCTTGTCCTCCGAGATCATCAGGTGATTTTCGGTTCGGCGCGGTGTAATGGCGCCGAAGGTGGCCACGACCCAATACAGCCGCCCATCGGCGCCTTCGCCCATCGCGCCGCGATTGTAGGCGGGCAGGGGTCGCCCGAAAATATCCAGGCCAATCTCGCCGGTGAGCGGTGCGGCCGGGATGATGGGTGCTTCCCAGGCGTGGCCGCCATCTTTCGACCGGAGGATATAGCCGCCGAGGAAGGCGTATTTGCCGCCATTCACGAACAACGGCTGCTTCAGGTTTGCGATCTGCTTCGGGTCGAGCAGCGCCCAGCCGTAGCTCGTGCAAAGGATTGAACCGTCGCTCAACTGCACGAGGCACGGGTCCTGCGACCCGGCGAGGGGATGGGCATAGATCAGCTGCGGCTCCTTGCTCCAGGTCTGGCCGGAGTCTTTTGACCGCACCGAGACCAGATAGCTGTTCGGATCCGTGTGGCTGTACGATCCGCCGCCAAACTTGCGCCGATCCGGCGCCCGCCGAAAGGCGACGAGCAGTTCGCCATCCGGGCGCCGCACGATCGACGGGAACGAGCAGTAGAAGTCCGGGCTCCGGTAAATCGTGACATCCTTGATTTTCTTGATGCCGGGCGCGGCGGCCGAAATTGCGAGTGGGGTCGCTTGCAGAAAAGCGCCGGCCAACAGGGCGGCGAGCCAGTGGGTGATTGATTTCCTGGGGATCATTTCGTTGGAAAGTGCCAGCCTGAGAACGGGCGGCAAGGAGTTCCTGTGCCATGCCGCGAATTCCGATCGCGGCCACCCGCCGTAGCGATACTGCCGTGACCCCGAAATTGGGTCGACGTCAGGATTGAAATATCACTTTCCGAAACCTGACCCGCTTTGGCTTTCCTGGTAGCTCTTGAACAAGGTAACCTTGAACTCGGCGACCAGTTGGCGTGTGGCGGGCTCTATTCCGCCGCACGCCTCCTTCAGCCACGGCCAGAGGCGCTCATCGGTCGGCGGCGCCCGGCCCAACCCACAGCCGATCCTTTGACCAAGCGCACTCGCGAAGGCGTGCATCCGTCGGCGGTAATTTGCCGCCAGCGTCTGCCAACGCTGGACATCGGGACGCTCGTGCTGGCCGTCGAGATACGCTTCGAAGGTCGCCGCCCGCAAGAGGCGGTAGCTCAAGGCAAACTCCGGCAGATAGCTCACAGTCGCGCCGCAGGCCACACACAGAAACCGCGCAATCAGGATGCGCAGCACCTTGCCCACCACGCCGGTAATCCAGCGCTCGTATGCGCCATGCCGGTGCAACGGACCGTGCTTGCCGCAACGCGGACACACCGTTTCCGCCCGCACCTCTCGGTATGCTTCACTGGCCCAATACACTTCAGGCGTTTGCGCCCACGGCAGGATGCGTTGCATGGCGCGCCAGCGCCTATCCCCCCGCCCGACTCGATTCAAAACATTTTCCCTCCGGTCCCAATCACTCTCTCGCCGGATTCCTCCTCACTCTCCCGTCGGAACCTCGTGGATCCGCTCCGACCTCAGCCTGAACAAAGCCGACTCCGTTTTCCGAAAAAAGCGCGCGACGCTACATCGAGGGCGGCTTTCGGTTAAGCTGCAATACTGTTCACTTAGAAGAGGGCGTAGCGATGACGGGCGGATAGAACTGAACCTGAGTGGGGGCGGGGGCGTGACGCAGTGGATAGCCGGACATTTTCCGTTTGAGTCCGCGGGGAATCCGGCGGCCCCGGCTGCTGACGGATCGTTCCTGAAGGATTTCCAGCAGGATGCTACTGAGCCAGCGCGCCGACTGCTGAGGGGGGAAAGGCTGGCGGGCGGGCCAGTTTGCGACGCAAGACTCGCACGCTGTGCGTGAACGATAATCGGTCGGGATCGAGCTGCGCGCCCTGGGCGGCCCGACACATCAGGGTGCGAACCGCCCGGTGCGCCAGTAGCAGACCATAGATTTCCTGCTCGACCAGCGCGGGCGTTTTGCTGCGTAAGACGACCTGTTGACCGCCGCGCAGGTGGGTCTTGAGTTCATCGAAGACACCCTCCATCTCCCAGCGCTCTGGGTAAAGCGCGGCCAGTTCGATGGCGGGTGCTTGGACGTGATCCAGCAGGGTGGTCATGAGCCGGTAGGTCTCGCGCTTGGGATGATCTTCCAAGGTATATTCGACGACGCGTACGCGCACCCCGTTGGTCCGACGTCTTTGGTCGGCGGTCGAGGCATAAAAGGTCGACAAGTAGGAACCGTCTGGCAGCGCTGTTTCGACGGGTAGGCGGTAGTTGGCGCGCACGCGCCATAACAGTTGCGCGCCGGTTTGGCTCGCCTGTTGCCAAAGGCTAAAACTCGCAAAAAGTCGATCCGCCAAACAGAGCATGTCGGCCGTCAGCGCGGGCACCACGAGTTTGGCCAAGGTGTGTTCGCCGGTCTTATATGGCGCCATCGCCACCGCCAACACTGCATGCGCGCCGGTTTCCACCAAGCCGACTAAGCGCACCTGGGGAAACGCCGGACGGCCGCGACTGGCGCCCGGTTTGCCGAAGTGGGTCGCATTGGCTTTGGTGTCGGGAACATCCAGCGTGGTGCCGTCCAAGGCCACCAACCGGCGAGCGCCGAAAAACGCGCCGGCGCTTCCCACCGGCAGCAGCGGTTGGGCCGTCTGCTCCCAGAGTCGTTTCAGTGGCTCGACGCCCAGCCTGGTCCGGGCTTGGGAAATCGCCGCTTTGCTCGCCACTTTGACCGACCTTTCGCCGCCCAGCCAATGCAGCCCTTCGACCAGCACCCGCAAAACCTCGCGGGTTGACACCGCCATGAACAACCCAAGTCCCATCACGTAATACGTCACCACTTCCGCCGGTAGGTCCCGGACCCGCTCGCTGGCGCGGTTGGTTTGCTGTAACACAGCCGATACCCGCTCCCATGGGTAAATCTGGGCCAGCACCCCAACGCTCAGGTGCTCGGCAATTTTTCCGCCCGTTCCCATCGTCATCGTGCTTCGTGCCATGCCTTCTATCCCCCACTTCTCCGCGACGAACGTCAATCACTAAGTGAACAGTATTGGGTTAAGCTGACCCTTCTCTAACCTCCCTCGTGCCTCTCCCTCGGTTGGCCCTCGACCCCGCCATGATTAAATCAGCGGTCCCTACCAACCGAAGCGCCCGCCCTGATGATTCCCTCCATGGGACTACGTTCGCTGCTACTCCTCGCCTTGGGGGCCCTTTCCCTCCGGCGCTCCGGCCTCAGTCGAATTACGCCACGCCTTCCGCGTTCACCACCTTGGCTGGCTCATCGGCTGGCTTCTTTGGATCAACCAACGACACGGGCAGTGCGGCCCGGTTTTACTATCCCCGTGGCGTGCCCGGCGCGTTGACCTACACTCCGGCCAGTGGTGCGGTGCTGACGGCCGGCGCGCAGACCCTGAGCGTGGGCTTCACGGCCGGGCGACGCTGAAAATAATTGCAAATTTGCCTGAATCTATTTTTTCAGGTAACCCCATGATAGTTTTGAGATTATGCCCCCTGTGATTGTCTCCAGTGCCGAGCCGAAACCGCTGATTCTCATTGTCGAAGACGAGGTGCAACTGGCTGACCTTATTGCCGAATATCTCAAGTCCGCCGGCATGCGCACGCATATCTGCAACCGCGGCGCGCACGCTGCCAAGTTCCTCAAAGAGAAATTTGCGAACCTTCTTTTGCTCGATATCAATCTGCCCGACAAGTCCGGCTTCGAAGTGATGGAAGAGATCAGGGCGATGGGCACGGGAATACCGGTGATTTTTCTGACCGGCAACGCCGGGGAAACAAGCAAACTGCGCGGCCTCGAAATGGGTGCTGAGGACTATATCACCAAGCCGTTCAGCTACGCGGAGCTGGCGGCTCGCATCCGCACCGTCCTGCGACGGGCGGAGGTGAAGGCGGACCAAGATGTCACGACGAATGTGAAGCTCAGTGACGCGCCCTTCAAATTATGCGGGGCGACGCTCAAGCCGGAGCGGCTGGAAATTTCCTTCCCGAAAAGCGCGGCGTTGAAGATTGGGCGGAAGGAAATGGGTCTCCTCGCCTACTTCAATGCGCATCGGGGGCGCGTCATCACGCGCCAGGCGCTGATTCACGCGGTCTGGGGCGTGCACGCCAACGTGCAGAGCCGTTCGCTCGACCAATATATCCTCAAGCTACGCGTTCTGTTCGGCGCACACGGACTCACTCTGTGGCCCCTCGGGAGCGTGCACGGGATCGGGTATATTTTCGATCCGAATGGCGTGTCGAAAGAAGGTCGGGCGTCGGGCGGCAGGCCTAAGGCGAAAAAACGCAAGCTATCGGGCCGCGCGCGGATGCGGGCCACCGCTGTGCGCGGAACCCTGGCGGATCGTGGCCGCTTCAGCTAAATTTTTGACCGGGGATAGTTAGCCCGGACGGTAGGCAGGCGCATTTTCACGCGCCCCTCCCCTTGGAACCGTCCATGCGAGTGTCTTCGCATCCGGCTCAAGCCACGACAAAGTTCGGCAACACGCCAAGCCGGTTTCTCGATGGAGCGGAAGCCGCGGGTCTAGCCTTTGACGGCGGAGAAGACGCTGTTGGGGCTTTTGCGTAAAGCGTTGGTGGTGCTCTAGCTCATCCTCGAAACCCGCTACGAACGCGTACGCGAATCCGGCGTCGGGCCACAGGTGCGCAGCGCTGATCAGCCTCAGACCTCCTGATCCGTGGAATTAGACCGGGTCGGGGAGCGTGAAAATCAGGCGCAGGTCGGTGCCGGGAAAAGCCGTTTCGGTCGCGGTGAGTTCATCGGCGAGGTGGCGCACGGCGGCGT
>JBIJCX010000246.1:0-12691 GCA_044344465.1 Opitutaceae bacterium | reverse complement strand
GGGGGGGGGCTTGGGGGGGGGGGGTGGCGGGGGCGGGGGGGGGGCGGGCCCCTCCGCTGAAAGCGAAAAATCGGATTTCACTCCGAATGACCGATCCAGCGACACTTCCCCTTCCCTCCCGCCCTCCACTCCTCCCGCCCATGAAATCCCTCGTTGCCCTTGCCCTGTTCGCGATTGTCGCCGGCGCGCCCTGCGCGCAGGCTGTTGATGTGCCCAAAGTCCCGACCGAAAAACTCGCTTCCGATCTCTACGCTTGGGAAAAAATGATCGTCACGCCCAATGCCAAGGGCGTACGACGCGCCGTGTTCGATGGCCCGACCACCACGGTGGACAAGATGCACTGCCACATCACGACGCTCAATCCCGGGGAGAAAAGCGGCGAACCGTCGAAGCACCTGCAGGAGGAGGTCATCATCGTGAAGGAAGGCACCGTCGAGGCGAACTGGGACGGCCAGGCCAAGATCGGCGGCCCCGGCTCGGTGATTTTCTTCGCCGCGGGGGCGACCACCTTCCTGCGCAATGCCGGCCAGACACCCGCGACCTACATCGTGATTTACTATTACACGCCGCTCACCCCGAAGAGCTGAATTCCCGCGGCATCATCACGCATCAGTTGATTCCCTTGTCGCCCCCAAGCACCCGTCCGGCAAGGGCGACTGCACCATCCCGGCCGGGGGCCGCCTCACGCTGCGCTACCGCTTTTATTTCCAGCTCGGCGCCAGCTCACTTCGGATCGCCCGCCATCACCCAGGCCTCGTTGAAGTGCGCGTGCTTTATGGCCTTGATCCTGGGCTTCCCCGTCGCGTCCTTCTCCGCCCCCTTCTCGTTCGCTTGATAACTGTAGCTGGCGTGGAGCGTGCCGTCCTTCGCCTGGATGATGCTCGGGTAGTGATAACGCGAGGCCCCGCCCTCCGGCGGCCCTTCGCCGGAAGCCTCGGTTGCGAACTCAAGGTGACGTTTCCATGGCCACGTCTTCCCTTCGTCAGCGGAAATCTGCACGGCCAGGCGGTGGCGGCCACTCTCCGTATCGTTGCTGATGAGCACCCAGTGGCCATTGCGCAGGGAGGCGATCTCGGCGCCGGAGCCGGGATTCGGCAGCTCGCTGTCGGTGACCACACTCCAGGTCTCGCCGCGATCCCGTGACTCGGACTGGTGGAGGCGTTTCGGCGGCGGACCGTTGTCCCGCATGAGAGTGTACAGCGAACCATCCACCCGCTGCGCGATGCTCGGCTGAATATTGCCGCGACCAATGAGCGGCGCGCTGGTGTGCCAGGTCTGGCCCCAGTCGTCGGAGATGTTCATCAACGAGAAGTCGAAGCCGTCCGAATACAGCGGAACGATCAGCCTCTTGCCGTCCAGCACGAACGGGTGCGCGCGGGTAAACCAACCGAGGCGTCGCGTGAGCTTGTCAGCCGCCTGCGTCCGCAGCGAGGCCAGCCACTTGAGTCCAAAGCTGGCACTCGCGCGGCCCGCCGGCGGCGCCTGCTCCAGCGCCGCTTCCGCCTGCTGCGCAAAGTTCATCACCGCCGACTCGAACTCCGGCCCGGGCGTCACGTGCATGACTTCGTTTACCTCCCACTTCGGCGGACCATCGCGCAGGTAATCGGCCGAGATGCGATACTTCATCAGCGCGGACTCCCAGGTGTTCGCGAGGATGGTCGGCCACATCAGCCAGAGCCGTCCCCTGGGGTCGATGAACATGCAGCAGTTGGTATCCGGGTATCCCGGCGTATCGGCCATCGTGAAACGCGCGCTCCACGTCCGCGAACCCCGGGGCAAACGCGCGCCCTCCACCTTCACATCATCGGCGGTGCGCTCGCCGGAGCCGTGGAACCAACAGACAATCAAGTCGCCGTTGGGCGCCTCGACGAGGCACGAACCGTGGTTGTGCCAGTGCTCGAGCGGGAAGATGAGTTCACTCGTGTGAAACGGCTTTTCCACGGCCGCCGCAGTGGCAGAGAGCGCGCCGGGTGCCAGCGTGAAAAACAAGCCGGCGATCAGGAAGCGAAGCGGTGGTGGCATGGGAAGGGGCTCAGGGCCGGTTGCACGGTTGGATCTGGTTCAATGCGATTGTCGCCGCCTTAGCGGGACCTTGGACGGTCCGCGCCGCGGTCGCTCGCGGCATCCACCGGCGACGCCAGCGCGTCCTGCAACCACCGGCGCAGGTTCTGGCGCGCGGGCAGATCGTAGAGCACCCACCGGTCCGTGTGATTGCGAATCGGCACGATCTGGAAGCGAAAGTTGTCCAACGGCCGGCTCGTCGCGGCCAGATAGTTGATCGTGTCGACGATATTATAGGTGCCGGGCTCGGTATCGTAGACTTCGTGGCTCACGAAAACGGGCCGGTGACCGAGCCGCTCCAACCGCACGCGCGCCGCGGCGGGATCGCTGCCATCATAGGGCCACTTGCGCGCGCCGTCGTAGTGGCTGGCCACGAAAAAGCCGCGCCACAACCGCGTGATCGCATCGTCGTGCAGGCCGATGAAATTGCAGGCCAGCGCCCCGCGCGAAAAGCCGCAGAGGAAGACCGCCGCCGGATCGCCGCCGAACTCCGCGCATACCGTCCGCACCGCTTCCCGGCAATACGCGACGGTCGCCCCGACGTCTCCCCACCAGCGGGTCGCGTTGCGCCCGTTCGCCGCATCAACGAACGGCAGGCAGATCCAGATAAAACCGCGGCCACCCGACATCCCGTAACCGAGGCTGCAATCCTCGACACGCCCCGTGCACACGTCGCCGTACTTGCTGCGATAGTCACCATTGCCGGCGTATTCGACGATCACCGGATAACGCGCGCCCGGTTGCCAATCGGGTGGCAGATAGAGCGAGTGGTGGACGTCCGTGGTCCGAAATGCCGGCAGCGTCGCGCGCACGCGTTTGCCCGCGGCCGGCGATTCCCGCGTCATCGCCGGTGGCCACAAATCCTGGGTGAAGATCGAGAGATCGGGATAGCCGGATGGATTCATGGGTTCGGCGCCAATGCAAACGACGGCAACCACCGCAGCAGCAAGGCACGCGAGAGGTCGACGCATGACATGAACGGCGACTGCAAACCTGCTGGGCCGCGGGCCCAACGGAGGGCCGAGCTCCGCCGAGGCCGAAGTCCTGCCGGCAACGATACGGCCTCGACGGAGCTCGGCCCTCCACAACCGGAAAGCATTCATGACGTCGCACGTAATTCGTCCGGGTCCCCGCTTCATCGCACTTCATTCCACTCGTACTCGAGCCGCACGATGTCCGGGTGCGCGCCGTCCCGGCCGCGATAGTTGATCAGGTTCAGCCACGTCTTGCCGCCGCGCTCCTGAAAGTACGGCATCGCATAGTAACCATCCGTCACGTTGGCCCGCTCGGCGTTGTCGAGGATGACCCAGCGGGTGACCTTCAAAGTCGCGGGATCGATCTTGAACAGGGCGAGTTCCATTCTCCGTCCGTGTGGCTGGGTCGTCCTGGTATTGCGGCCCACGAGATAGACGCCGCCGTCGCGGGCAAACAGCCGCGGCCGGCCAATGTGGTTCTCCATAAAGGCGTGCGTCTTGCTCAAATCGATTTCGGCCAGTTTGCGAAAGTCCCGATCCGTACGGTAGAGCCGCTGGCTCGTGCCATAGGCGCGCGTCGTTACCAGGAAACCATCACCCCATGGCAGGAACGCGCTCTCATTAATCGGGTGGCCGCCGAATTCCTCGGCGAGATTCCGCACGAAGGTCCAATTTCCGCCGTTGTCCTCCGACTTGATGACATCCACCGACCACCGGCCGCCGGGACGATAGCCAAACGCCATCACGAGCAGGTATGTCGTCTTCCCCTGCACGATGAAATCAAAGGGATAACCGTACTCCCGCTCGCCGAGGCGGGGCGAAACCTTCAGCCCCTTGAACGTCCGTCCGCCGTCGCTGGAGCGGTTCTCGCGCATGCCCGTGCGGTAGTTTTTTCCATCATGACCCAGATTCTGCACATCGAAGTACACCGCGACATCGCCGTTGGGAAACTTCACCCACTCGCCCATCTGATGGATGTAGCCGCGGTCCTGCGCCACGACCTGCCGGTTGACGATCACGTTGCGCGCCGTGTCGAAACGCAGCATCTCACCCGTCGCTTCCGTGTCCCCGCCGTGGCGGAACCCGCGCTTGAACACGATCAGGATCTCGTCGGGACTCGTGCGCAGCAGCGAGGGAAACGCGAGGTAGGTCATGCCCTTTTCCGCCGCCGAGGCGACCAGCACCTGCTCCGAGCGGGACTTCGGGATGACGGGAGCCAGCTCCGCGGCAGCACAGAATGAGGCAACCGAGAGCATCAAGACAGGAAACCACCGGGATGTTTTCATGCGTTCAGGGGATCGGAGTTGGGGCATGGGACCGAGGGTTGATTTCAATGCTGAAGTTGCGCGCGACAAAATTCACGATGCGGGGCACCGCCGTCTGCACGACATCGAACGTGTGCGCCCCGGGCAAGACCAGGAATTCATGCGGGATCTTGAGTTCCCGGAGCCGCGCGTGAAAACGCTCGTTATAGGTCCGGTCGAAGGCGTCCGCCGCGGTGATCAGAAGAACGGCCCGGCCCCGCAACGCCCCGGCCTCGGCCAGCGGGTTGAACTGGCGCCAGACATCGGGATCGGATCCGAAGCGGGCCGCCGGCACGGCATAATTCTGGCCTTCCGGCAAATCCGCCGGCCGCGGAAAATCGAGCAATCCGATGAGACCGGCCACGACGCCAAAGTCGTCGGGATGCCGGATCGCAAACCGCACGGCCCCGTATCCGCCCATCGACCACCCGGTGATGGCGCGGCGCTCGCGCGTCCGCGTGAGCGGGCGCACCCGCCCCGCCCAGGCGATTACCTCCTCGAGATAAGCCTCGTAACGCCCTTTTGGATTCACCGGGGAGTCGATGTACCAACCGTCGTCGCCCTGCGGGAACACCGTGCAGAAGGGCGCGCCACGGAAAACCTGCCGCATCGGTTCGAGGTCGACGAGCGAGCGCGGGGTGCGGCCGCGGCCGTGGAGGAAAAAGAGCACGGGCCAGCCGTCGGGGGCCTGCGCCACGGATTCCGGAACGATCAGGCAGAATTTCTTCTCCGCCTGCAGCACACCGGAATCGAACGCGATTTCCCAGGTGTCCGGATGGATCTTCGATTCGCGCACTGTTTCCGCGCCGGCAAAAACCCGGGTTGATCCGCCAGCCAGGATCAGGACAAGGAAAGCACCGCACCAGAGTTGGGCACGGAGCCGTGACCATGCCCTCGGAGCGTTTCTTTCTTTGTCGGGCGGAAACCAAAGGGTGGGCCGTGCACTCCGTGCGCGGCCTCGGCCCCATCCTTCGACCGGGCCGCGCGCGGAGCGCCCGGCCCACCGCCTAACGGCTAAGAAACAGCTCCGTTGTAGCCCGCCGCGTGAGCGGCGGGAGTGCGGGAGGTCCCTGCGCTCACGCCCAGGGCTACAAAGCCCGACTTTTCTTCCCGTCCGGTGCAAAAGCCCTTTTGCGATTGGAGCTGCATCCTTACGGCTGATAGTGCGTTCAAAAAGGCCTGCTTCGCGGTTCATTTGATCTCGTCCCAGACAAACTCCAGCCGGATCAGATCCGGATCGTGAAAGCTCTTGAGCTTTTGCTCGGGCACGAAGTCCGCGCGCTTGTAGGTCAGGATGTTCAGCAACACCACGCCATCGCGTTCCCGCCAGTGCGCTGTCGCGTAGTAGCCGTCGACGACATTGCTGCGCTCGGCGTTGTCGAGCACCACGCACGTTTCGAGCGCGAGCGTCTCGGGCGAAAAACGAAACCAGCACAGCTGCATCGGCGAACGCGCGTTTGCCGCGAGCGGCTGCGTCCAGTTTCTTCCCACCAGGTAGTGCCGCCCGTCGCGCTGGTACAACCGGGGCCGGCCGACCATGGAGTTGATGCAGTCGAAATCGGCCGTGAGGTTGCGCTGCACCAGCGGCCGAAAGTTCCCATCCGTCCGCACCAGCCACTGCCGGTTGTCGTAGCCGCGACACGCCAGGATCCAGCCATCGCGCCACGGGACCAGCGCGCTCTCGTTGATCGGATGGCCGCCGAACTCCGCCGTCAGATCGCGGAAAAAGCGCCAGGAGCCGCCTTGGTCGTCGGAGACGAGCACGTCAACCGAGCCGGCATGCGGCCACCGCGGATGCAACGCTTTGCCGCCCGCGAGATTCGCAAACCGCATCGCGAGCATGTAGGTCCGCCCACTCCGCACCACGCTGTCGAACACATAACCGTACTCGACTCCATCGATCAGCCCGACCCGGCGCGGGGCGGAGAAGGTCCTGCCTCCATCCGTCGACCGCGCCTCCCGCAGGCCGAGCCGCACCACCGCGCTGCCCTGCTGTACATCGACAAAGCAGCTGATGGTGCCGTTCGCATGGCGGACGAATTCACCGTTGTAATACGTGTGCAGCGGTTCGCCCAGACTGGCCCGCCGGCCCTGCATCCGGCCGGTCGATGGCTGGTAGGCGTTGATCTCGAAAACCGCCTCGCGGTCCCGCGCGTGCGCGTCGCCCCGTTTCATGCCGATGAGCAGTTCGTCCGGCCCGGTCTGCAGCGTAACCGGGACGACGATGTAGGATTTCTCCCTCAGATCGGCGGACGCGATCAGCGTCTGGCTAAATTTCTGGAACGGAACCGTCAACGGCACGTGCTCGCGCGCGGAGGACGCCGCGCCAACCAACAGGAGCAACGCGCCATAGAGCAGCGGACGCGGGGAGACGGAGTAGTGGTTCGAATTCATGTCGGAAAAGAGGTGGGCCGTGCGCTCCGCGCGCGGCCGGCCGACGGATGTGTTCACGACCGCGCGCGGAGCGCACGGTCCACCCAATTTATCGTTTGCCCCATGCATAATCGAATGCGCTGACATGATCCACGCTCACCCGTAAGCGCGAACCTCCAGGATCCGCGCCTGATCGAGCCCGTTCGTCGCCGTGACCCGGATTCGAACCGCGCTGGTCGTGACCGGATCGAACCGGTGCGCGCGCCGCCGCTGGTAGTTTCCTTGCTCGCCGTGCACGGCGCGCCAGGCCCCGCCGGCCTCGACCTCCACGGTGTAATCGCGCACCGTTTCCGGCTGCGGCCGGCCCCAGAGCATCCGCTCCTTGTAGCCGTCGGCCTGCGTGAGCGTGAGGTGACGGTGCTGGCCGGTGTCGAAGATCAGGATCACCTCGGACAGCGTGACGGGTTCGGCCCACCGCAATTCCAGTTCGGCGGGCAAACCGGCCGCGGGGTCGCTCATCCAGCGGTGCGTGCCCGGAAAGCAGCGATCGGGCGGCGCAAAGGTGATGTCCTCCGGAGCCCCGCCCTGATCCACCTGGCGCAGCACGCTGTGCCAGAGATTCTGGCCGCCGAGCCGCGGCTTCCACCCCGCGGCCGCCGCGGCGCGAATGCTCTCCTCGGTCCAATGCCCGTGCACCGACCGCGTCTGGCCGGAAAGCACGTTGGCCGCCCTCCCCTCGGGTTGTTCGCTCGAGGCGTGGGCGGTGGCGCGGCGCGCGAGATCTTGCGTATCCGAGTTTCGGAGGCCGACGAGATAACAGTCGTCGCGCAGCAGTCGCTGCTGGATCCGCTCGACCAGATCGGTGCGCGTGGCGAGATCGCCCGGCGCCACGTTCTCCCGCCCGGCCAGGGCCGCGGCCGTGCCCACGCCCTGGCCGATCACCGCGCACGTCGCCATCACGCGGGTCGAGGCAAACGCGATGTGCGTGGCGGAAATATTCCGGCCCGCGAACATCAGGTTGCGCGGCCCCGCCGAGATGCACGACCGCAGCGGAACATTATAGAGGCACGGCAGGTGATTCTGGTTGCAGGGCGGTTCGCCCGGCGCATCGACGCCCTCCGGCGGATGGGTGTCGATCGGCCAGCCACCGAAGGCGATCGCGTCGGGAAAGATCCGCGACTCCACCACGTCCTGCTCGGTCAGCACGTGCTGGCCGACGAACCGGCGGCTCTCGCGCTTGCCCGGCAGGAAGCCAAACCACTCGAGCGCCCAATGCGACGCATCGAGGACGTCGGATTCATTCTTGATGTGATGCCACACGCCGAGCGTGATGGCCAGGAGCTCGTCGCGAATGCGCTCATTGTCCTTGATCGTGTCGAGGCAACCGCCCCACTCCGCCCACCAGTAACCGTATTCGAGTCCGAGATCGGAGCCGCGTTGGCCGAACGGACGGAGGTTGAAATCCTCCGGCTTGAACTTCCGCACCCAGGGCGGCGCGACGAAGGGCATCGGCCGATCGTGCTTGCGCGCCTGGAAAAGCAGCGTGGAGCCGAGCGTCCGCCCGTCGGCGGCCGCCGCCACGGCGAGAGATTCGCCGTGTTCCGAACGACCCTCGCGCCCGTGGCGGAACGGCGCGCCGGCCTCGACCCCAAGCCGGCCGTCACCGGTGCAATCGACGAAAATCTTCGCGCCGATGGAAAAACGATCCTCGGTCGACTGGCGTTCGGCGATCGCCCGCGCGATGCGGTCGCCGGCCATCTCCACCGCGACCACCGTCGTGTTCAGCATCAGCGTGAGATTCGGCTCCGCCCGGCACTTCTCGTAGAGGATCAAATCCATCATCGACGGCGAGCGCTGCGGGTTGCGCATCGCGGACTCGAGCCGAATCTCCTCGATCAGTCCGCCCTCGCGGTTCTCGACCTGGAGCGGCAGTCCCTCGCGCAGGCCGGTCGCGCCGACGATATGCATGCGGACCTCGCTCGACGCATTGCCGCCCAGCACAGGGCGATCCTGGCACAGGATCACATTTGCGCCGAGTCGCGCCGCGGCCAGCGCGCAGCACACGCCGGCAGGGCCGCCGCCCGCCACCAGAATTTCGCACTCCAGTTTATGTTCGGTCAATTTGCTCATGGGACGTGTGGTCAAGGCGCCGCGGATGCCGATCACCCGGTTCAGCATTCCTGAATATCGAAGGAAGATTCGTCGGTAAAGTAACCCAATAGGTTACCCGATGTCTTGGTGGTTCTATGTCCGACGAAAGAAGTCCGGATCGACTTTGGTAGGGGCGTCGCTTGCCGACGCCCGCAAGTTCACCCAAACGCCCATCGCGGGCGTCGGCGAGCGACGCCCCTACGAATGCAAAAAGTACTGGCGCCATGTTTAACCGAGAAAGAAATTGGGCAGCGTTAAGCGACTTCGGTGGTGGACCATTCCCGCGCGAGCTCAACGACCTCGTCCGCACAGGCCCACGCGAGGGTGAAACCCGCACCCCCGTGGCCATAGTCATGGATGATCGCCCGGCCGTCGGCGCGGCGCTCGAGCTCGAGCCGGACCGTGGGACGGCCCGGGCGCAAGCCCACGAGGTGACCGAGAATGCGCGCGCCGGCGAGCTCCGGTCGCAACGCCGCACAGCGTTGTACAATTTGCCCGGCGATTCGCGGATCGGGCGTGAGGTTCCAGTCTTCGTTTTGCGCGGTGCCGCCAAGAATGCAGTCCCGCCGACGCGGCACGACATAGGTGGTCTCGTCACCCTCATCAAAAATCAGCATCGCATCGTCCATCCCCGCGGGCCGCGCGACGCGCACCAACTGGCCGCGGATCGGAAATACCGACGCATCCGCCGCGGCCGTCCGCGCGCCGACCCCGGAACAGTTGATCACCAACGGATGCCGCCCCAAAAGTTCGTGCACGTTCTGCACCTCGCGCGTTTCGAATCGCCCGCCGCAGCGCAGGAACTCGCCATGGACCCAGGGCATGTGGTCCGGCGTCTCAATCCGCGGGACGTCCATGCGCAGCCCGCCCGCGAAACCCGCCGGCAGCTCGCTCTTTCGCGCCGGAGCTGCGTCCTCCACCCACTCACGGGCATCGAGTTCGCGGGTGCGCTCCCGCTGCAACAGGATCAACGGCGCCGTCGAGATGCCGGGGACGCCGCGCTTTTGCATCTCCACGTAGGCCTTCCGGGTCTCCGTCGCCCATTTCTGCACCCGTGCCTTGGGCGCCACCTTGTACGGAAACCAGAGGGCGGCCGCGATATCCGACGTCGTGTGTGGCGTGCACTCGCGGGCATGGATGACGACCCGCCAGCCCTCGGCCAGCAACCGCAGCCCGGCCGCGAGGCCGATGATTCCGGCGCCGAGAATGCCGATTTCCGGGGCGTCGTTGGGGATGTTCACTTGGCTAAGCCAAAAGCTGAGTTAGATGGTGGGCCGTGCGCTCCGCGCGCGGCCGGATCGGAGGACGGGGCCGAGGCCGAGCACGGAGTGCACGGCCCACCTTCTGGTTTCCGCACGACAGAGGAAGAAACGCTCCGACTGCATGGATACGTATTGGCTAAGATCACAGTCCGAACAATTCCCGCCCCAACCGGCGCGCGGCGGTCCGTTGCGCGGCGGGCACACCGGAGGGAAACGGCCAGCGCACCTGCCCCGCCAGGCGCTCCACCAGCGGTGCCACGGCCCGCAACAACCGCACGACTTCATCAACCGAGATATTCTCCAGCGTGTCGTGCGGGCTGTGATGCTGCCAGCGGCCGCCGGGAAAATTCGGCCGGTAAAACCACCACGAGGGCACGCCGGCCTGGTTGAAGGGGAAGTTGTCAACGAAGGGCGTGACCTCTGTCCGCAACACCACATCGAGGCCCCGCCGCGCCAGCGCACCCACGGCATGGCGGGCGAGCGCCGCCGGCCCGATGCACGAGAGTTCGCAATGACCCAGCGGCGAGGCGACGCTGTCGAAGTTCACGACCAAGCCCGCGTTCTTCATCTCCGCGCGATGGCGCTGCACGTAGGCGGCGGAGCCGACGGAGAGTTGTTCCTCGGTGCCGAACGAGATGAAGCGCAGCGTCCGACGGTGCGGCCGCGCGGCGAACAGCCGGGCCAGCTCGAGCAGGCACACCACGCCCGACGCGTTGTCGTCCGCGCCCGGATTGCCGCACTGCGTGTCATGATGGGCCGCCAAGATGATTTCCGGCCGGCCGGGATCGCGGCCGGGCAGCACGCCGATGACGTTTTGCGAGCGCGCGGCCACTTGCTCGACCTGCACCTGCACCCGCGCGCGATGGATGCCGGCCTGCCGCCACGCCCACGCCGTCGTGAACGGCACCGTGACGATGGGGGGCATGCCGTAACGCCGCGCCCAGAGCGGGAACACCCCATCGCTTTTCGGCCAGGCGAACGGCAGCCGATCGTCGATGTGAATGACCGCAGCCGGGGCCGCCGCCATCAGCGCGCGGTGATGAGCGGGCGCAGCGAGCAGCGGCCCGAAAATCACGGCGATCCGCCCGCGCAGGCAGTTCGGCTTCAGCCGGCCGGCATTCTCGGGCATCTCGAGCCACTGCATCTCGCCCTCGACCGCCCGGCCGCCGGGTGTCCCTGGCGCGCCAACCAGCGCCATGGCGGGGGTCGCCACCCAGCGCGACCCGTGGCGCGCCTGCACCCGTGGCTGCGCGTGCCGGAGGCTCGTGCAGGGAAACTCCTCGGCCTGCACCGACCCCAGTCCGGCAGCGGCGAATTGTTCCGCAATGTAGTTGGCCGCCCGCCGTTCGTTCTCCGTGCCGGCGCGCCGTTCCCCGATGCGCGTGCAGAGCACGTCCCAATCCTGGCGGAGGCGGCGGGCGTCGATGTCGTGGTTTGATTTCACGTCGAGTGGGAAGAAACACTACGTTCGGTCGCAGGCCATCGTGAATTGATATTGGCCGAAACTCGGCGGTCCCGCGTGACGGCGATCCGAGTCGTCAGGCCCGGGCGGTCGCGAGCGCCTGTTTGGCCCCGTTGAAAACGCCGCGATAGTCGCTGAACACGTTGAAGAAGCGATAGCCCATCTCCCGATATTTGGCCACCTGGTCGGGGGCGCAGGGAATCCCCGCCACCTTGCCATGGCGCTGGCACGCCGCCGGGACCGCCTTGAGGATGGCCATCACCTCCGGATCGTCGTACTGGCCGAACTTGCCCAGGCCGATGGTCAGATCGCCCGGGCCGACAAACAGCACGTCAACGCCCGGGGTCGCCGCGATCGCATCGAGGTGCGGCACGACCTCGGTCTCCTCGATCTGCACGACGAGAAAGTTCTCGCGATTTGCCTCCGCCAGATAGTCCGACATCGCCAGCCGGCCGAAGTCCGCCTCCACGTGGACGGCGTCGCAGCCGCGCCGGCCCACCGGCGGAAACTTCATCGCCGCGACGACCTCGTGCACTTCGTCCGGATGGCGCACGCGGGGTAACATCACCCCGCGCGCCCCGGACTCGAGCAGCCAGAGCAGATCCGTATAGTTCGAGGGCTTGATCCGGATCAGCGCATCCGCCCCGCCGAGACGGCAGGCCTGGATCATCGCATAGGCCGTCGCCGGATCGATGCGCTTGTGCTCGAGACAAATCCAAATCGCGTCGAACCCCGACGACGCCATCAGCTCCACGACCTCCGGATCCTGGTAGCACACTTTGCCGCAGAGCACGGGCTGGTTGGCGATGAGTTTTTTTCGGACAAACGATGGGAGCATATGAAAGAGATCTTGGAAGCGAGCGGGAGAATTCGGCCGACCAAACGTGATGATGCAGCCATCATCGAATATCACGCCAAGGCGGGGAGGGATGGAAACCACGGCTTTCGTAGCCCAGCGCGTGAGCGCGGGGACATTCAGCCATCCCGCCGCTCACGCGACGGGCTACAGCGGCGGTATTTTCCAAGGTGATTATAGGTAGGGGCGTGGGGGGGGGGGCGGCGCCCCAGGAAACACAGGCGGGAGGCCCACACCGCACCCAGGCC
>JBIJCX010000516.1:0-4821 GCA_044344465.1 Opitutaceae bacterium | reverse complement strand
GCTGCGCGACCATGCCACGCCGCCGTCGGAGGGGTGCAGGGAGCGCACGGCGGAGACCACCGGGCTTCGGAAGCGGCTCTCGAGGACGCAGGCGGCCGCCTGGGGGTCGTGCTCGCCGCGGCTGGTTGAGACTACATTGCGAGTCCAACTTGTCTCACGCTGAGTGTTGTTGAAGAGGAGAAGTGACCCCAACTCGGTGTAGCGCACGATGGCGTTGCCCTGGAATCCATCGCTGCGACTCTGGGCGCCCGTGTTAACTCCCTGGAGCATGAGGTAGGCATCGTCGGGTGCGCAGCCATCGCGGAAAATCGCCTTGCCGAACAGCGCCTCGAAGGGCGTCTGAACGGAAAGGACGGCCTCGGCCAGTTCCTTGCCCTTCAGGGTTTCATAGGCCCAGGGATCCATCGGCAGGATGGAGACCCCCACATATCGCCCCGGAGCCACCGCCGCCACCTCCGGCGGCAGGCTGAGCAGCGCGGGCGCGAACCGGGCGTGGAAGCGGCTGCCCCAGTAGAGCGAGAACCCTTTCATATTCTCGTGCAGCCAGCGGTACTGGCCGTCGCGGTGAAAATAGGCCGCCGCCAGCAGGCCCAGTCCGCCCGAGGTGCCGGCGTACTGCTCGCCGTTCCCCGCGGTAATATAGCTGTCCTGGCCCGCCTGGCAACCCAGGTTGTCCACGTTGGCAACATAGTTGTCGGCCATGCGCTGAAAGACCCCATGGCGGATCAAGCGCTCGTCGCCCGCGGAGAGGTAGAGGTCGGCCAGGGCGCTGACGCAATCCAAGCCCTCCTTCCCTTCTCGGTTGGCCTGGTAGCGCCCGTGGCGGATGAAAGACTCGATGTGCCCGCGCAAGCGCTCATGACCGGCGCGCACCGCGACGCGTCGGTCCTCCGGCACGTCGGCGACTTGGTCGAGGTACTCGAAGAGCACGAACTGGGCAAGGACCCCGGCGAGTTGGTGGCGATCCAGGCCGCGGTTGATGCTCTCCGAATCCGCGGTCACTGCGCGCGCCATGTAACCGTCACGGTTCTGCAGGGCATTCACGAGGAGACGCGCCACCAACTGGCGCTGGGCGGCGGCGTCCAGCGCGCCTGCGACGAGGAACTGGCGCAGGGCGCGGTAAAAGCGATCCGCCTCGTAGTGCTGCCCCGAAGCGAAACGCCACCAGCCCGGCTGAGGGTCCGCGAGAGTGCTGAGCACCATATCGCGGGCGCGCAGTGCTCCCTGCACGTGGCCGTCCCAATAATAGGCCCCCACGGCGTCAGCAAACTCGCCCGAACTAGGGGCGGCGCTCGTCGCGTCCGGGCCGGCAGCGCTCCCCAGCTCCAGAAGTCGCGTTAGGGTGCCGTCGCGCATTCCGTCCGGCGTGCCGGCTACCTGGAGGAGGCGGCGCACGCCCGCCTCGACGCCGGCTACATCCGATCCGCCGACGAAGACCATGTCCACCCCCTGGCGCAGCGGCGTAAAAAGCGTGCGCAACTCGTAGCGCCCTGCGCCGGGATAGCCCGCACTGGCGCCCACCAGCCGCCGCGCGTAGAGGGGAAACACCGCGCGGTTGGTGTGGATGTTGCCGATCATCAGCAGGCGCTGGCCGGACCATTCCTCGGCCAACTGCCAGGCACCCGGTTTGAGGACCTCGGTGTCGCTCACCATCGGCAGCGCCACTCCGAGGATCGGGCGTAGGCCGTCGCGCAAGGCGGCCGCGGCCCGGGCATGCGCCTCGCCGTAGACGATGGTGATGCCCGGCTGTCCCTCGCGGGTCATGAGAATGCGACGCGACTCGAAGGTCATCGGCGCCGTGACGGCATCCGCCTCTGGGGCAGAGATCCCTACCACGGCGCAGAGCGCCACACCGGCCAGGCAGCTTCTTGTGATCATGAATCGGTCTTCTGGTGGAAGGTAACTGGATAAGGGGCAGAGCCGACAAACTCTCTAAATAAATCTTGCCGATATCCTTTCTCTGTCGTCTTGGCGACGTAGATCGCGACTTCTTTTACAATCGCTGAAACGTGGCCAAACTCGGTGGATTTGGCCACACTTTTACGGAGTCGGAAACTGACTTATCTCCGGATTTTCTGGCTGGCCGGCGGGACGCAGGTCGTGGCGCACCTTTCCCTTGCCGAGATCGGCGGCCATTTTGTTCGGCGAGCGAAACAAGGGTTTGATGGGAAACGGTGACACCCAAGCGAGTCGGGATGTCGGAGTCGGAGTGTCCGGCGCCTTTGGAGCCAGAAACACGAAGGGCCGCGGTCGCACCATGACGATTTCTTCAAGAAGACTGGCCGCAGCGTTCTCCAGCTTACCGGGCGGTCAAGGTCGCTGCGCTCCCTCCGCGCCGGCGCGCTTCCCCTTCGTCGGGACGGCAGACCGTCCGCTCCTCCGCGCTTGCCCTCGCTTGACTTCGCCCGATGCGCGGGAACGTCCGCTGCCAGAGCGCAACACGCACTCACTTCCGAGTGCAGGCGCCGAGGCGCGGCGTTTCCCGTCATGCAAATCGAATCCACCTGGCAGGAGCCTCCCTATCGCACCGGCACCCTTACCGGACTCACCCACTCCGACATCCAGCAAATGCTTCCCGACATTCAGCCGGACACTCGGCCATCGGCGGACCGCAAGGTATCCATCGCATGGCGTTTCCTCGCCGACGGGAAACCCTGCGGCATTTGGGATTATCGCCAGAGTTACGAACTACGCGGCGAACTTTCGACCTTTGGGCCGGACGAGGTCTTCACCGCTCTTTGCGGCCACGCCTACACGCGGTTGCCGTAATGGACTACGGGATGCGCCGGACTTTGGTCCATTCGAGCAGGGTGCGGATCGACGGCTCCTTGCCCCGTGGGAAAATCCCGCAGCGGCGCAGGCCGAGGATTTCGGTGAGCCCCTGTCATTCAACAGAGGCGATGTCGTGTTCACCCCGCTGACCGAATGTCAACCGCTGGCTCGGGCCTCTAGTAGGTCACCACCTGCAGATTGGTCACCCGCGCGAAATGCCGGACGTTTCGACTCACCAGCGGCAGGCCGTAGGCCAGCGCCGTTGCGGCGATCCAAATGTCATTGTCCCCGATGTGCGCACCGGCCGGCTTCAACTCGCGCGCCACGCGGGAAGCGCTCCATGCGACGCTTTCGTCGATCTCGACCACCGTGAACAGATGCAGGCCCGCCTGCACGTCGGCCGGCGCGGCGCAGCCCTCGGCAAATTCCGCCCAGCAAACGCGCGACGTGTAAAGGGGTGCTTCGAGGTGTGCGCGCAGAAAATTCTCGGCGGCGGCCTGTTGTTTCCGGCCGCGCTGCCCCGAAGCGTGAATCAGAAATGCGCTGTCGAACAGCATCAGGCGGAGCGCAATTCGCGGGAACGACGCCGGCCGGCGACCGCATGCTTGACGGCGGTCCAGTTCACACCCCGCCCGAACGTGCCCGCCTTTACTTCGACCAGCAGGTCGGCGGCGGTCGCTTTCGCCGGTGGCAAGGTGATGCGGCGCACAACCTCGGAAAACGACTCCCCGGCCCGGCGGGTCGCTTTCAAGCGGTTGTAGGCGTCGACTTCGAGGGAAATGGTCTTGGAAGGCATCGCCGTTATCATGCACAGACCGTCTGTGCAGTCAACAGCGCCCCCCGCGCCGGATAGCCGCAAAAGCGGCTGCCCGGTGAGCGGGTGAGGCTCGAAGGGCGCGCGCATACCGCGATGCCGACCCCCGCAACGCCCCGATGCCGGCTCGCGCCGGATCGCTTTGATTCCGACGGCGGGAAGCTCCGTTGCGGCGCTTTGGTTCCGCTTCGCGACCGCCGATTTCAGCAGTCCACATCGCTTCCTCCACGCCGACTCCGCTCGTTCGCCAGTGTCCGCCGCTCAATCGCCGCTGGGCTGCGGGGCTCGCTCTCGTTGCGCCGCTCGCGCATCCTTAGTCAGCAAAGCCTGTCCCCTGTGGGCTGCCTCATTGTAGCACCTGCGCCGGCTGGCGGGCGGGCGGCGCGCGCGCCTTCGCCCGTCCGCGCCTCAAGGTATTGCTCGCTGCGCTGCGCTCCACCTTGCGCAACGGTGCTGAACGTCGGCATCCCTCCGGGGCGGCCGATTTTCGGTTCGGCTCGGGTTGGGGTCCGCGTAGCGCGGCCCGCTACACCGGCGCCCTCGTTGGGGCGCTGATTAGCCCAGGAAAGTCATGAATACCTCCGAAATCGTTTCATCCGCTCGCGTCGGCAAGGCGCTTTCCTTCGATGACCTCCGCCGTTGCGCGCCGTCGATCTATGCCGGGCACGCCCGGCCGGGAGTCTCCGCCCGTTACACGTTTGTTTCCACCGCGCAGGTCGTTGCCCTGCTGGCGGCGGAAGGTTGGGAGCCGGTCAAGGCATCGGAGCAGCGGGTCCGACTGGAGGATCGCATCGGTTTCCAGCTGCACGAGATTCGTTTCGCCCGGCGCGTCGATCTCGAGGCGGGTGCGTTTCAGGTCGGGAGCACCCGGGCGGAGATGATCCTGCAGAACGCGCACGACGGTAGCCGGGCTTACCGGATCGACGCCGGCCTTTATCGCTTGGTCTGCCGCAACGGCCTTACGGTGGCGGATGCGGATTTCGCGCACGTGTCCCTCCGGCATGTGGACGTTTCCGCCGATGCTTTCTCGCAAGCCGCGCAGTCCGTGGCGGAGCATACGCCGCGGGTGGTGGAGACGGTGGCCAGGTGGCAATCCGTTCCACTCCAGCAGCCAACGCGGATTGAGTTCGCCCGCCGGGCGGCGGGACTGCGTTGGGACGCCGGCCAGCCGGTGATGAAACTGCTCAACCCCGAGAAGCTCCTCACTCCGGTGCGCTACGGCGATGCCGCGACCG
>JBIJCX010000053.1:0-32597 GCA_044344465.1 Opitutaceae bacterium | reverse complement strand
GCCGGGACGTTGACCTGCCGGACGGCGTCGATGCCGGGCATCGTCTGCGCCCGGAGACCGGTGAATGTGACCCCAGCGACATCGTCGCACACCACGGCCGGCCGATGATCCTCGCCGGCAAACGAGAGCCGGACATGGTCGAAGGTGACGTTCTTGGCGTGGCGCACGAAAAATCCGTACGCCGGCAACTGCCCGAATGTGTCGACGCCAGGGTAACCCTTCACGTTTTCCGGCACGGCCCGTTTCGCAATCTCCGCCGTGCCGCCGCCCGTGAACTCGAGCGAGATGTCGCGCAGGACGAGGTTCTCGATCGTCTGCCCGGGCACGCCGGAAATGGCGCAGCCGATGGCGCCGATGCGCGTGCCCTGGATTTGCGAAAACATCACGTCCTTCATCGAGCCCCGCTTGGCCACGACGTTCTGGCGGTAGGTCGTGCCGCGCGCGCCAAGGCGCACCACGATGGCCGCGCCCTTGATGTTGCGCAGGGAGATGTTCGAAAAGCTCACGCGCTCAATCCTCGCGCCGTCGACCGTGAGCACGGCCAGTCCCGCGCCGCGCGTGTCGAACACCGTGCAGTTCTGCACCACGATGTCCTCGAACGCGCCCGCCGTGTCGGTGCCAAACTTGATCCCGCTCGCGTTGGAGCTGATGACACAATTGCTGATCGTGATGTCGCGGCACACCCCGTCGGGTGAGTTGCTCTTCAGGACAATGGCATCGTCGCCGCTGTTGATGAAGCAGTTCGACAGGCGCACGACCTGGCAGTCGATCAGATCGATGCCGTCGTTGTTGCGGCCACGGATGACGGCGAAGCGCGGCTTTTCGATGTCGGGGTTTTCGCGGCTCTCGATGCGAAAGCCCTCGAGCACCATGTCCCGGCATTCGAGGAACGAGAGCGTCCACGAGCCCGAATTGCGGAAGGTCACCCCGCGAATCTGCACGTTCTCGGCGGCAACGAAGTGCAGCAGTCGCGGTCGGACGTGGAACGATGGAAAGAAATACGGCCCGGCGGCCCAGTTGTCCCCGCCACCGTCGATGGTGCCGCGGCCCTCAATGCCGATGTTCTGCACATCCTCGGCGTGGAGCAGCATTTTTCCGGTGATGAACTCGCCGGTGAACGACGGATGACGTGACGGCCTGGTCGGGAAATCCTCCAGCCGGCTGCTCGCCAGCAGAGTGGCGCCGGCCTCGACGTGGAGAATCACATTGCTGCGGAAGCGAAGCGTCCCGGAGCGGAACCGGCCGTTGTGCAGATAGACCCGCCCGCCGCCGGCCGCGTGACACGCGTCGATGGCCGCCTGGAGGGCGGCGGTGTCCAGCGTCTGGCCGTCGCCTTTCGCGCCGTGGGCAAATGCGTCCCAGATGCCCGGAGCGGGCGGTTGTCCGGCGGTCAGGGTGCCGAGCGTGACGACTGCCAGCGCACCGAGCAGGCTGAAGGAGGAGAAGAATCGAAGGACCCCAGGCGCCATAAGTCGGAGAGCGGAAACGAAACTGAATCTCATGGCGATGATGAACAAACCCCATGGTCGCGGCCAAATAATTCTGCGGTCGGCGGACGGTACGGGCGAGCTCGCGCCTTTTTTCTTTTGGTTCTTCCGGTTTTGAATTCAGTCTGCGGCCATGCCCAATGTCCCTGGTCTGCGCAGCCCCTACGCCAAGGTCGGCCGTCTCGTCTACTTCGGGCGGATGCTCGACAAGATCCGCCTGCATGCCGCCGGCAAACTGCCCCTCGCCGATTACGGTGCCAATCTCGGCAAGGGCTTCGACACCCGGTGCTGCAATTTCCTGCGCGTGGCCTACGACGAATTAAAGATCCGGGTCCTCGACGGTAACGCCAGCGACGAGCAGCTGCTGGCGTGGGCCGAACAACGCGGCGGTACCCGCGGCGATGACGAATGCGAGATCTGGAACGTTTTCATGATGAAACGCGGCTGGCGCGATGCGGCCGCCCCCCTTCTCGCCCAACGCATCCGCGAAAGCGGCTTCGAAGCCAGGACGGTTCTGACGATTTTCGATCACATCGATTTCGACGAAGGTCGTGACCCGGTCTCCGCCCGCGCCTGGGAACCACGGGGCTGAGCGACCCGCGCCAACCCGGCGAGCAACCCGGCAAACTCCTTCACGGGTAAAAATGAAACCTGAAGCCGCGAAACGCCTCCGCCTGCTGGCGAGTGTCATCAGCCTCCTGGTCATTCTCGTGCTCGGCGCCGCCGGCTGGTTCTACCAACGGCTCCGTGCAAGCCTGCCCCAGCTCGAAGGCACCGCCACCGTGGCCGGATTGGGTGCGGCAGTTACGATCCAGCGTGATGCCCTGGGCGTGCCGAAAATTCGCGGCGAAAACCGCCCCGATGTCGCCCGCGCCCTGGGCTGGCTCCATGCGCAGGATCGTTTCTTCCAGATGGATCTCCTGCGCCGCAGTTCGGCCGGCGAGCTCGCGGAACTGTTCGGCCAGCGCGCGCTGCCGCGCGATCGGGCCGCCCGATTGCACGGTTTTCGCAAGCTCGCCCAGCAGGTCGTCGCCGCCCTCCCGCCGCCCGATCGCGCCATCCTTGAGGCCTACGTCGCGGGCGTGAACGCCGGGCTCGGGGCCCTCGGGGCGCGGCCCTTCGAGTATCTGGTGCAGCGCGAGACGCCGCAGCCGTGGCGCGCGGAGGACTGCATCCTGGTCGCCTATGCGATGACACTCGATCTGCAGGACGAAACCGGCGGCTACGAGCAAACCCTCATGACGCTGCGCGATCAGCTCGGGACCGAAGCCCTCGCGTTCTTCGCCCCGTTGCAGACTCCGACCGACGCCGCCCTCGACGGCAGCACCGCGCCGCTCGCGCCCATTCCCGGCCCCCGGGTGATCGACCTCAGGAAAAAATCGACCGCGGCCCGCGGCTCCGCGCGGCCCGATCCCGTCGACCGGGCGCACGGCGGGCGGGTGGCGGCGGCCACCGACCACGCCATCGATCCGTTTCCCTTTCCAGCCCGCGATCCCGACATGGTGATCGGTTCCAACGTCTTCGCGCTGGCGGGCGCCCACACCGCAAACGGCGCCGCCATGGTCGCGAACGACATGCACCTGCGTCACGGCGTGCCCAATATCTGGTATCGCGCCTCACTCGAATTTCCCGCCCACCAGATCACCGGGGTGACGATTCCCGGCACGCCCGTGATCGTCGCCGGCAGCAACGGCCGCGTCGCGTGGGGTTTCACCAACTCGTATGCCGACACCGGCGACCTGGTGGTGGTCGACATCAACCGGGTCGCAACCTCGCTCTATACCGCCCCGGGCCATGAGCAGCTGCTGCGCATCGAATCCCGCCCGGAATCGATCCGGATCAAAGGCGGCAAAGCGGTCCAGGTCGTTTACCCTTGGACGATTTGGGGCCCGGTGGTCGGGACCGACGAGATGAAGCGGCCGCTCGCCTATCGCTGGACCGCGCATGATCCGGCCGCGGCCAACCTCGGGCTGCTCGCGATGGAGGAAGCGCGGGACATCGGCGAAGCGATCGCCGTCGCGCATCGCACGGGGATGCCGGTGCAAAACCTCGTGGTAGCGGATGCCAAGGGCGCGATCGCGTGGACGATCGCCGGCCAGCTGCCGAGACGCGTGGGGTACGACGGCCGGCTGCCGGTGCCGTGGACCTATGGCGACCGCCGCTGGGATGGTTTCGTGCCGGCCGGCGAAGTGCCCGTCGTGATCCCATCGGCGGGCGGCCGGATTTGGTCCGCGAACCAGCGCCATGTCGGCGGCGCGGCCCTGGCGAAGCTCGGCGACAGCGGCTACGCCCGTCCGTCTCGCGCCGCCCAAATCCGCGACGATCTGGCCGCGCTGGAGCGCGCCACCCCGCGCGATCTGCTGGCGGTGCAGCTCGACGATCGCGCGCTGTTCCTCGCCCCCTGGCACCAGCTGCTGCTCGACACCCTCACGCCGGCCGCGACGGCGGCGAAGAAGAACCGCGCCCCGCTGCGCGCGTCGGCCGAGAAATGGGAAGGCCGGGCCCAAGTCGGATCCGTGAGCTACCACCTGGTGCGGGAATTTCGCACCGCCGTTCACGCGCGCGTGTTCCGCCCCATCTTTGCGTCGTGCCTCGAAGCGTTTCCGGAATTTCGCTGGCGCTCGCTGCAACTCGAAGGCGCGGCTTGGGCGCTGCTGCGCGAACGGCCGGCGCACCTGCTCAGCCCGGAGTTCTCTACGTGGGACGATCTGCTGGTCGCGGCGGCCGACGACGTGATCCAGGCCATCGAAAAACAGGGCGTGACGCTGGCGCAGGCGAGCTGGGGCCGGCGCAACACGGCGCGGATCCGGCATCCGTTCAGCGCCTCGTTTCCCTGGCTGGGCACCTGGCTCGACCTGCCGGCGGACCCGCTCCCGGGCGACAACGACATGCCGCGGGTGCAGAGCCCGACCAGCGGAGCGAGCGAACGCTTCGTCGTCTCGCCCGGACACGAGGCCGAGGGCATATTTCACATGCCGGGCGGACAAAGCGGGCATCCGCTCTCGCCTTATTTTCGCGCCGGCCATGCGGCCTGGGTGCGCGGTGAGCCGACCCCATTCCTGCCGGGGAAACCTGAGCACACGATCGTTCTCCGGCCGTAGGGCGGAATTTTTCCGATCCCGTAGCCGCGCTTGAGCGCAGCGAAAGCGTGGATGGTCGATCCGACCCGCAGCCACCTTGTCGCTTCGCTCCCACGCGGCTGCCAAGCAGGCGCGACCCCTCTTTAACGTTGAGTGGCGGTGCGGACCGCAGTTCTCTCGGCGGGTTGCCGGATGAAGAAAAAGAAACGTACCTACACGGTCTACCTCGGCGGCGAACTCTTTTCGCTCAAGCACCTCATCGGCAACGCGTGGCTGGCCGAGGCGGTTTACGAAAAATCGCATGGCAAGTTTCGCTGCCTGCTGCCGCAGGATTTCGTCGGGCTGCGCGGCCGCAGCGCCCGCAGCATTCGCGACTACAACCTCCGCGCGCTCGTCGCCTGCGATCTCGGCCTGTTCAATTTCGACGGCAGCGACCTCGACAGTGGTACCGTCGTGGAATTCATGTGCGCCAAGTTCGCCGACATGCCGACCGTGCTGCTCCGCACCGATGTCCGCAACGCGGGCGATTACCGCGATGATCCGTGGAACCTCATGGCGAGCTACTTTCCGCGCACGACAAATGTGATCGTGCCCAGTCTCTTCGAATACCGGGGCGCGTTGCAGCGCCGCCACCCGCGCCTGGACGACGCCTTGCGACTTGCCGGCCAGCACAGTTCCGTCGCCGCGCAGCTCGTTTGTGAGCAGGTGGCCGCGCAGTGTGTCCGCGCGTTTGACCGGCTGCTCGCCTCGGAGCCCACGATGCCGAAACACCTGCGGGAGGAGGCCTACCAATGGCTGGCGCTCATGCCCGGATTGCGGGGCAAAGCCAAGGAGCTCCGCAAGGAATTCGAGGTTCACCTCGAAAGGAAGGTCGAACGCAACCTGCTGTGAAAAGCGCTTAAGAAGAACGCGAGAATCGGACACGGAGAACGCGAGACACAGAAGACCCAGATATTCCTCCTTCAAATCTTTCCACCGTCTTCCAAGTCTGCCCTGTCTTCCAAGTCTTCCCCCACCATGCCACTGCACATTCTCGATCATCCGCTCGCCGCGCACATCATCACGCACCTGCGCGACAAGACCACGAAGCCCGCGACGTTTCGCACCCTGTCGTATCAAATCAGCCTGTTGCTGGCGATTGAGGCCACCGGCGAACTCGATACGAAAGCCAAGGAGATCGTGACGCCGCTTGAGCCGATGACCGGCCGCGTGCTGGCGCCCGAGGCGCTCGTGGTCGTGCCGATCCTGCGGGCCGGGCTCGGCATGGTGCAGCCCTTCACGGATATTTTTCCCGACGTCAGCGTCGGCTATGTCGGGCTCGAGCGCGACCATACGACCGCCGTGGCCCGGAGTTACTACTGCAAACTTCCCCCGCTGGCCGGCCGGCACGTCTTTGTCGTCGATCCCATGCTCGCCACGGGTGGCTCGGCGGCCCAAGCGCTGACCATCGTGAAAGAAAAAGGCGCGGTGAACCCGACCCTGGTCTGCATCGTGAGTTCACCCGAGGGCGTGGCCGAGGTCGAGAAACACCACCCCGGCACGGTCATTCACACCGCGGCACTGGATCGCGAACTCAACGCGAAGAAATACATTCTCCCCGGGCTCGGCGATTTTGGCGATCGCTTGTACGGAACGTGAGCCGCCCGCGGGTGACTTTCCGCGCGCGGAAAATCACCGGCCAACGACGTCGCCGCGCGTGCCCTTCGGAATGATGTTTTCGCCGAGGACGATCTTTTCGCTCGACCCCGCGATCTCGATTCCGGCCACCAGTTCGGATTGGCCGGAGCGGGCCGTGATCAGCGTGCCCGTGACCTGCACATTCGTGCTATCCTTGATGTAGAGGCCGCGAAACTTGGGCTCGAGGATTTGGGAGCCGGCAACCGTAACGTTGCGGCTGCCGAGAATCTCAAGCGCCCCACCCTCTTCGGGGCTGCCCCACATCGAACCGTCGCTCTGCAGTCCGTTGATCAGGATGCCTTCGCTACCGCGGATGGTGACGCCGTTGAGCCACCGCGGTTCCTTGTCCTGGTAGTCGGGGTTGTTGTCGATCGAGTTCGCCCCGACCACGATGTTGCGGCAG
Source organism: Opitutaceae bacterium (assembly GCA_044344465.1). GTDB lineage: Bacteria > Verrucomicrobiota > Verrucomicrobiia > Opitutales > Opitutaceae > ER46. The sequence continues at coordinate 25,950 of JBIJCX010000053.1, read as the reverse complement.
CTTTCCAGCAGGATGGACTGGCGCCCGCCGCGGAGGAAACTGTTGCCGGTGATTGTCACGCCGCGGGCGCTCTTGAGATGAACGTTCACTTCCTGGCTGCTGAGGTGGTTGCCCGTGATCGACCAGAGTCCGACCTTGTTCGGGTTTTCGGGGTTGCCGACAAAACGGATGTTGGCCCCACCCGGCGTTCGAATCGCCTGGATGGTGTTGCCGGTGATGACACCCTCGCGGACGCTCCCCTGGCGAACATCGAACCAGACGTCGGCCGACTCCGTGGCGGCGAGATCGTGGTTATATTCAATATCATTGCCGACAATCTGCAGGTCGCGGATGGCGCTGTTCACGATCTTGATGCCACCCCGTTTGCAGTAGCTGATGTGGTTGTCGTTGATGATGATTTGGTGCAGATCGACCGAATCGAAGAGCACGCCGTTTTCGCTGCAGTTGTAGATGTGGTTCGCCACGATCAGGACATTGCGGTTGCTGGTCGTGATGCGCGGTGGATGCGCGACGCCGGGCGTGAAATGGATCCCGCGCCGCAGATCGCGGATCAGGCAGCTGCGGATGATCGGCTGCATGATGTAGCTGAATTCCAGTCCGTCGGCCTCGGCGTGGGCCCCGACGATTTCGAGTCCGTCCACCTGCGGCATGCGTTCGCGCGGCATGATTCCAGGGCGGAATGATTTCGGATCGGCGCTGGCACGGTGGGTGCCGATGAAGTGGAAGGCGGGACCGGCTCCCGCCATGATCACCCGCCCCACTCCGAGCCCGCGCAGGCTGACGGGCCCCTTCGCCTCCAGTGCCACGCGAACGGTGGCGGTGATCCGGTAATCGCCACGGGGGAACTCAACCGTGCCATCGGTCGTCTCCGCCACGGCGCGTTGCACGGCCGCGGTGTCGTCGGTCACGCCGTCGCCGCGGGCGCCGAAATCGCGGACGCTGACCGCCTGCGCGGTCGGGCGGGCCAGCGCGACCAGCATCACGGCGATGCCGAGCGCAGCTTGGGTGCTGCTCCAGCGACGAATGTTCAGGGTGCGATCAAGTTTCATGGGGTACATCTCGATTCAATTTCAAATCCGGGGTCGGCCGGGACAATGCCCGCCCGCGCTCCCGCTGCAACCCAAGGAACAGGCATTTTTCTGCAGAGCGGCGGGACAGGGCCCGACTGCGGTGTTGCAGTCCGGTGGGATTCGCGTTTACTTGCTCCTGTCAGACGCCGCTGCACGGGCGGCCCTTCCATCAACCGCGACCCGGCGTGACCATGCGCTCCTGCCTCCTCCCCCTTCTCATCCTGGCCTCCGTGCTCACGCTGGGTTCAGGTTGCAACCATTCGGCCCGCCGCATCTCGGCCGCGGCCGCCGGCAAGCGCGTCGCGATTGCCCTGACCATCAACGGCACCGATCAACCCTCCCCGCAACAGTGGGCCGCACTGCTCGCGGCGCTTCAGCCGCAACTCGCCGCCTATGGCCTCGTGTTGGTGAACGATCTTGCGCAAGCGGACCGGATTCTCCGCATCGACTTCATTCCGAGCCTGACCGATCCGTTGAACTCCGGACGGGCCGTCGTGCTGGGCTGGCGGGTGAATCCGCTGCGGGAAATCGGTTACGCCGCCAAGAGCGGCACATCGTATCCCAGCCCCAGCTACAACTCGATGCTGTCCGCCTATAACAGCGCCACGTTCGGGTATGACCGTTACCCGGACTACGGCTACTCGTCCGGTTATGCCGGCGGTTCGGCGGGCGGATCGACGACCGTGAAACCCAGTCCATCCGACCGGCCGAACCATACCGGGAACCGCCATGAGAACCGGCCAGCCGGCGCCACGCCCCCCACTTCGGGGACCGAAGGGCGCCATGCGGGGGCGAATCACCCGCGGCCTCCTCCCAACCATGACTCCGGTTATCGCCATCGCCCGGAGCCCGCGGCGTCATCGTCTGCGGCGTCATCGCCCGCGTATTCGGCGCCTTCGTATTCGTCGTCGTCCGGTTCGTCCGGTTCTTCTTCCTCCTCGGGTTCGTCCAGTTCGTCCAGTTCGTTCGGTTCCTCGAGCGATTCCTCAAGTTCGAGCAGCTCCTTCGGCGGTTCCTCGAGCGGGTCGGTGACCACGACCCGCCAGCCGGATTAGGAAATCGCCGGCGCGTCGTGGCGATATTGGACCACCCCTGTATTTGGCAGATCAGGTACTGCTCGTGCTCCGGAACAACCTCTTTGACCGGTTTGGCGTGACGATCACTACAGCTCCAGCACGACGACTGACTTGGCCGGGAGCGTGACGCGGAGGCCGCCGGCGGTGAGCGTCGCGCCGTCGAAACGTTGCGGCGTGACGACGTCGGGCGCGGCGAAGGTGTTGTGCGCGTTCACAGCGGGCGCGGTGAGTACGCGGCCGGCGATGGCCTTCAACGTCATGCCGGCAATCTTGCACTCGACCACGATTGGCCGGTTCGGATCCGCGTGGCTGAAGGAAAGGTGGATTTTCCCCGCCGCATCGCGCGAGGCCGAGGCGCTGAGGGCGGGGATCTTCCGGTCGCCCATGACGTAGTCGGGCGTCGTGAGCTGCATCGCCAGCGAGGTGGCGCCCTGGTGAACCTTGAACATCTCGAACACGTGATACGTCGGCGTGAGCAGGATCTTCTCCTTGTCGGTGAGAATCATCGCCTGGAGCACGTTGATCATCTGGGCGATGTTTGCCATGGTCACGCGGTCGGCGTGCGCCTGAAAGATGTGCAGGTTGATCGCGGCGAGGATCGCGTCGCGCAGGGTGTTTTGCTGGTAGAGGAACCCGGGATTGGTGCCGGGCTCGACGTCGGTCCAGATGCCCCACTCGTCGACCACCATGCCCACGCGCTTCTGCGGATCGTGCTTATCCATGATCGCGCCGTGCCGCGTGATCAGCTCTTCCATCTTCCACGTGTTGCGCAGGGTGGAAAAATACTGGTCCTCGCCGAACTGGGTCGCGCTGCCTTTGCCTCCGCGCCAGTTGCCGGTGGGCAACGTGTAATAGTGCAGCGCCAGGCCGTTCATCCGGCCGCCGTTCTTCATCAGGACCTCGGTCCAGTCGTAGTTTTCGCCGTTCGCGCCACACGCGATGCGGCTGATGGGATTCGCGCGGTTGTAGTTTTTGACGAAGGTGTTATAGCGCCGGTAATTGTCGGCGTAGAACTGCGGGGTCATGTTGCCGCCGCAACCCCAGCTCTCGTTGCCGATCGCGAGGTAGGGCACCTTCCAGGGCTGATCCCGGCCGTGCTTGCGGCGAAGGTTGGCCATGGGCGAATCGGCGGCGGATGTCATGTATTCGACCCACTCCATCGCCTCCTGCACCGTGCCACTGCCGACATTGAGGCAGATGTAGGGCTGGGCGCCGACCTGCTCGCAAAAGTCGAGGAACTCGTGGGTGCCGAAGTGGTTGTTCTCCACCACCCCGCCCCAATGCGTGTTGATCATCGACGGGCGCAAGTCGCGCGGGCCGATGCCGTCGCGCCAATGATACTCGTCGGCGAAGCAGCCGCCCGGCCAGCGGATCTGCGGGGCGTTGAGTTTCTTCAAGGCGGCGACGACATCGTGGCGGATGCCGCGGGTGTTCGGGATCGGCGAGTTCTCCCCCACCCAGATGCCCTCGTATACACAGCGCCCGAGGTGTTCGGTGAAATGCCCGTAAACGTTGCGGTTGATCACCGGGCCAGGCTTTCCGGCGTCGAGGGACAAGCGGGCCAACGGGCCAACGGTATCGGCGGCGGGGGCGATGGCGGTGAACACGACGCCCAGCGCGGCGACGGCAAACAAGCGGGAAGTACGCATGGAGGGAAACAAGTTGCCCCGCCCACCTGCGCCGCCCGCGACAGAGTGCCGGACTGCGCCCGAGGCGGATCGCGAAGAGCCAAACCGACCCACCGCCAAAAGGCGCGCCCAATGTCACCAGACAGTCCGGAGATCAGTGCCACGAAATTGGTCCGAAAGTGACGGGAACGTTGGCCATCGTTGCGGCGATGGCGCGGCGTGCTTTATTGTCAACGGCACGCTCTTGATCGACACTGCGGCTTCAACGCCGCCTTGAACAATCAATGCATCTCAAATCCGAAATCGACGGCAGGTTGCCGGCCGGGCCAGGGGGCATGACGGTGCTGGACGCTGTCGCCCGTCGGGTGAGTTGCCGCGCCTACCCAAGCGCTCTTGATGCCATCCCACCGCCGGCCGCGCGCCGAAAACCGCTGACCGAACTTGTCCGGTGGCTATGAGGCCGTCCCGGCGCCAACCAAGAGTATACCGAGCCTCATGAAATTCACCTTGGCGGCACGGCTATGGCGCGCCACTCGAAATCAGAACAGCGCGTTACTTGGCACCCTTTCGCGTCTTCGCCCACCGAGCCTTTGCCGCCGCGACCATCTTCGCCCGACCCTCAGCACTGATCTTGCGCGTCTTCTTGGGCGCAGTGACCGGAGCAACGGGGGCTACCGGAGATGCCGCCTTCACCTTCGCCCATCGCGCTGTGGCCGCGGCTGAAATCTTGGCCCGAGCCGCCGGACTCATCACCTTCTTCGCCTTTGGCTTCGCGGGCGCCGGGGCCGTAACTGGGGCAACGGCAACGGGAGCCGGCGCCGCAGTCGCACCCAGGACGCTCGCGAGTTCCGCTTCCAGCGACTGGATCTGTTCTTTGATCGCGATCGCACGCTTGAGTTGCGCGACCGAGAGATTGAGAATGTTATTCATCGCGCAAATTGTATCAAAGCGAGGATTCCAGAGTCAAACGAGGATCTGGCGACCGCGGGAGTGAACCGGTCGCTCGTCAAGTTGCACTTCTCGCGAGTACGCTTGCCAATAAACAATGACCGGCCGCGGCGCACCCACATGCACCGCGACCGGTATCTATCAGGGTAACTATCGCCAAAGAGCGTAGCGAACAACCTCCGGTTCGGCTGCGCATCAAAAGCCAAGATTCACGCGGAATTTGGCGGGTTCTCGCTACCGTCCCGCGCGTCCCGGTACTCTGTGCAGGCGCGGCGGCGAAGGAATTGTCGGCGGAGATGCGTCCATTGAGCCTTTCGAATGGGATCCCCAATTTTCGGGACGCACGCCTGCTGGTAGATCCGTTCGGTGCGCTAGTCATGAACCTGCGAGCGAACCGTGAACACATCACGCTCGATCTCCGCCCGCTCGGCTGCGATCAGATTTTGAAACGTCGGGCAGGCTCGCACGATCTCCCGCAGTTTCGTAAATGCACGCTCGCTCCGATCCGTCGCCCGCTCTAGTTCGCCGCGAACATCCGGTGCGCAAATTTGACGGGGCACGTTCATACCAATGACGAGCGCGGCGTGAGCGATGATGAGCCCGTCGAGCAAACGTTGATCGGTTGGCGTTGCCGTAGCGTAGAACTGCGGAAAATCGTGCCGTGCATCGGCGAGAAAATCGCGCGCCGCGGGAAGTCTGTCGGACTCGTCTGGTGCGTCCACGCTGCCAGCATGGCGGCTGCGTGCTGCTGGTCAATTCACGGCGGGAGCCCGACGGGGTCATCTCGTGATGCGTGAATTTCGGCCGGCATGAATGGCCGCGAGCCAACCGGAGGTGCCGCGCTCACGATTCACGACCTGACCCCCTCCCTGACTCCCTTGAAAATCCAGTTTCCTATCCGTGGATGGCAGGCGGTTATCTTGCCGCTTCGAGCTGCTGCTGCAGGCGAGCAAACGGCTCACGGGCGGTATCGTCCGCGGCAACGCTCAGGCCGAGCGCCACGAACACGGCCGCCTCGTCGCGAAAACCGCGGTGCGCGTAGAGCGACGCGGCGCGGAGGATCAGTGCGGCGCGCCGCGGGAAAAGCCGGACGCCCTCATCCAGCACCAGGAGATGGCCGCGACTCGGCGGCGCGGTGCAATGCGCCCAGACGTCGCCGATCAGCTCATACACCTCGGGCAGCGGCGGATCGAGGCGACGCGCGGCGAAGAGCGGCGTGAGCACCTCGGCGGCCTGGGTTGACGAGAGCCGTCCGCCGTCCGCCGCGGCCGCGGCCGCCACGCGGAGACGGACAAATCGCAACCGGGCGAGTTCGTAGGCGGCGCGCGGCCGCAGCGGCTCGATGGGCGCGGCGATCTCGAGCAGTTCGAGCGCGCGCGCCTCGTTGCCGGCATCGCACTCCAGCAACCCGAGCACGGCGAGAAGCCGCGGATCGCGTTCATCGCGATCGTAGGCGCGCATCAGGGTGCGGCGCGCCTGCTCGAGATATTTTCCGGTCAAGCCGGACGAGATCGCCTTCACAAAGGGAACCTCCATGCGCTCCCAGTCGCCCTTGATCCGGGCAATCTGGGCGCCGGAGGCGTCGCGCAACGCGAGGGCTGGGGTCGAGGCCCCACGCGGCAGGCGGAAGCGCACGGAATTGCGCACCGCCGCCGGCCGGTAGGCGGTGAGTTGCTCGAGGGCGGCGGCATGGCCGACCCCAAAGCATTCCTCGAACAGCTTCTCCGTCTCACCCTGCATCGCGGCGCGCTCGACGAATTTCCAGAGGCCCGGGCGCCGCGGCGCGTCCCGACCGTCCAGTCCCCAGCGCACGAACAGGGCCGCCTGCGCCCGCCAGAGGCGAATCGTCTCGGCGGCGACCTTTACCTCCCCCTCCGGCCGTGGCAGCCGGCCGGAGAAAAAATCCGCCAACGGTAGGAGAGCTGAAGCGGTTTTCGGATCCTTCTTTAAGGCGGCGGTGGCGGACTTGGAGATCCATTCGAGCGGGCCGATCGACAGCTGCCGGCCCTCGAATTTCGCCTGCTCGTACAGATCGAGAAATCCCCGGATGAACCAGGCCGGCAGCGCCGGCACCCGGTTATTCAACAAGTAGGCAACATAGTTGGAGGTCAGCGCGAGGGTTTCGCTATCATACGAATCGCGGGGCACGATCATGAACAACGCCATCGCATCCCGATCCCAGAGCCGCAGGTTCGGCAGGAACGTGTAGCGCGGGTTCACCACCGGCGGGCGAAATCCGCGCGCGCCACCAAAGGGAACGGGCTGCTCGATCGGTGGCGCGGTCGCCGCCGGGCGCATCATGCGGGCCACGACCTCCTGCGAGGCGGCGGGCTGCAGTTCCTCATCGTACAAGATCAGCGCCTTCGGGACGGTAAGCTTCAGTTGCAGCGTCTTGGGCAGGATTTCGCCGAGCAACTGGTGGAGCCGGTGATGCGCCTCCACGACCTTCTGGGTGACGGGGTCGGAGCACCGGGAAAGGACTTCGTTGCCGTCCGCCTCGGTGTACCGCCACGACCGGCCCTTGGTCGGCTCCTCCACGATGAAGGGCGGCAACGCGATCGGTTGGTCGACGGCGGCGGCCTCGACCGCATGGGTGAGCCACGGCCGCAGCACCGCTGCCATCAGCGCGAGCAACAGCATGCGAAAGCGGAGGCCGGTGATCTCCGTGCGGCCTCCGCTCACGCGATCTTCGGCACCACGAATGGCGCCCGGTATTGGCGCGTGAGGAGTGGGTTGGCGATCTTGGCGAACTCGCCGCGGAACCGTTCCGCCTTCGCGTCGAGTTCCAAGGGGAGGCCGAGCATCGCCGGCGTCCGCGCCAGATCGACGCCGTTAGCCGCAAGGTGTTCGGCCATCCGGCCAAACGCCTCTGCGAGCGGCCGGTTGCCCTTGATTTTTTCGCGCAACTCCCCGGCCGGTGCGGTCCGTCCGAGCTGGTGGGAAATGATCCCGAGATGACAGAGCGCGCTCGACAAGTGGCCCTCTTCGATCTGGCCGCGCAAGTCGGCGACTTTCCGGCTGCGGACGACGGCAATGAAATTCTCCATCAGCGTGTCCTTGCCTTTGAACTCCTTCACGACCTTGCCGGCCTGGTCGAACGCCGTGGCGGTAAAGTAACTGTCCGTGACGATTCGGCCGCCCTCGCAGTCGATCACGTTGCCGATTGAAACCGTGGTGTCGCGGTATTTGTCCATCCCGGTTTTTGAGCCCCGGCGGCCCTCGGCCTCGCCACTTGCGCCGGTCTTCGCCGGCAGGCCGCGGACTTCAAAAATCAGGGGTGCGGAGGCGTAGTCGTGAATCACCACCTGGGTGTTCGGGGTGGTGCCATCGTCCTCGTAACCGAGCCGGCCGCCGATGCTCAGGGTGCTGCGCGGCAGGCCGGTCTCGCCGAGGAACCAGCGCGCGACATCCATCTGATGGATGCCCTGGTTGCCGACGTCGCCGTTGCCGGTGGCATCGTACCAGTGCCAGTCATAGTGGAGTTTCTTGCGGCGCAACGGCTCCATCGGGGCGGGGCCGCACCACTGATCGTAATCCACGGTGGGCGGCAGCGGCTGCGGCCCGCTGGTCTTGCCGATACTGTCCCGGCGCTTGTAGCAGAAGCCGCGGGAGGCGATGATCCGGCCGAGATTGCCGGCGCGGACCCAGGCGACCGCTTCACGCAGACCCTCGCCGGAGCGGATCTGCGTGCCCGCCTGGACGACACGGTTGTACTTCGCCGCCGCCGCCACGAGCTGGCGACCTTCCCATACGTTGTGCGAAACCGGTTTTTCGACGTAAACATCCTTGCCGGCCTGGCAGGCCCAGATCGCGCCGAGGGAGTGCCAATGGTTCGGCGTAGCGATGGTGACGGCATCGAGCCCGGGAGCCGCGAGGAGTTCACGGACATCGCGGTAGGTTTTCACCGCCCCGCCCTTCTCGCCCAGGGACTTCTTCGCCTGCTCGAGCATGGCCGTGTCCGGATCGCAGAGCGCGACGATGCGCACGCCCGGGATTCTTTGCAGACCGTTCATATGGCTGCCGCGGCCGCGGCCGCCGACCCCGATGATGGCGACGCGGATATCGCCATTGGCGCCGGCGACCTGGGCCCACGATCGGGCGGAGAGGGCCGCGCCGGCGGCGGCGACAGCGGAGGCTTTGAGAAACGTGCGACGGGACAGGTGTGGCATGGCGGGGGAGTGTTTTTCTGCGCTGCGAGTTTCGGTTGACCGGAAATTAGGTAGACGAATGTGCGCCGGGAAAGAAACCCAATCGGAACGGACAGACGGCGTTGGAGGGCAAGATATCCATCGCGAGAGGTACCCAGCCCCGACTGCGCCCGCATCTTGATCCATCAGGCAAAGCCTGGAAACGCAAACGGCCCCACGTGTTGCACGTGGGGCCGTTGGAAAATTCCCTGAACCCGCCGGGCTCTTTATCTCCAGTTCAACACCAGCCGGGTGAAGTACGAGGTGTCCATCTTCTCGACCCCTCGGCCGGGCTTGCTGTTGTAGTCGTTGGCCACCCCGACACGGAGCTTCCAAGCCGGATTGGCCAGCGGCAGCTCAAAATACGAGGCATGCGTGGCGCGGTAGTTGTTGAAGTCGTTGAACGAAGGAACCACGGTCAGACTGTTGACCAGTTTCGAATCGGCCAACGTGAGTTCATGGGCGAAGCCAAAATCCATACCGGCGCTGTTCACGTCGGTCGTGAGCGGGTTCTTATAACCCTCATAGCGATACGAGAGACCGGCGCGGAACGTGAGGATTTGCTTGGGCTGCTTGATCACGTCATAGCCCAAGCCGAAGGCGGCGACGTTGTAGAGCTGGATGTCCTTGACGCGGTCAAAGCCGCCCTCATCGCGCACATACCAGGACCGCGAACCCGAAAAGTTGTTGGAGTAATCCAGGCCGGCCTTGAACTGGTCAGCCGACTTCTGCCCGTCCGTGACCTGGCGATCGTAGGCCGTGTAGAACACCAGCTTGTCGTGCGTGCCGGCCAAAGTGGCCTTCACCCCGGCGGCCGTGCCCAGCTGGCTCTTGTTGCCGGTCTTGCCGGTGACGTCGACCGCGGCCTCGTAGACCCACTTGCGCTCGCGGGCGGCGATTTCCTTCTTCATCGCCGTGACCGCCGGATCCTCGCCCCCGGCAACCCACGACGCGGAAATCTTGTCCACATTGGTCGTGAGGTCACCATCGGCTCCCACGATCTTCACCGCCCCGCGGTCGGATGCGACCCGGCCCTGCAAGATCGTGCCGCTGCCCAAGCGGACTGACACCGGTGCGTCGGTCGTGATTCCGGCGACTTCGCCCTGCTTGATCGTGAGGTCGCCCGCGTAGGTGGTCTTCACAAAAACATTTCCCCCCTCAATCTTGGTGACAGTGCCGACGATGCGCGCGCCATTCTTGGTTTCGACCACGTCCGCAGCGAGCCGGACGGTAAACAGGCAGAGCAAAAGCGCGGCAAATGACCCTCGGTACACGAGTTGTTTTTTCATGGTTTTAGGTGGAATCTCAACGTCGATATACGCGAACACCGCTCTGTCAATAACGTAGGTATTTAACCCTAATTCGCGGGATATGTTGGCTGGCAATCGACCGGGCAAAAGAAAGCTTGGCGTGGTGCCGACAACCCCAGCCAGCGAAGGAACTTTGGGCGCTGAATTTCTCGATCCGACGTCGGAGGATGCAGCCTGTTTTTCCACTCACCTTGGGTAACGGTGAGACCAACTGCGAAGTTGAGACACCAAAGCCGGCTCGACACGGCTACGGGCCCGGCATTGCCTCACCGTTACATTCGCATGCCATCGTCCATCCAACGCCCGGCTTTGATCGTCGCCGATCGCTGGCGCGACTACGAGCTGATCGACTGCGGGGACGGCATGAAGCAGGAGCGGTGGGGCGAGTTCAACCTCGTGCGGCCCGACCCGCAGATCATCTGGCCCCGGCACGAGCCAGCCCCCGGTGCGCGCTGGGAGGGCTGGGATGGGTTTTATCACCGTAGCGACACTGGTGGCGGCAAGTGGGAATACCGCCGATCGCTCCCCGACTCGTGGCAAATCGGCTACGCGCCCCTCGGCCTCACGTTCAAGATTCGCCCCACCTCCTTCAAACACACCGGGCTCTTTCCCGAGCAGGCGGTGAACTGGGACTGGTTTTCCGCCAAAATCAAAACCGCCCGCGCCGGCGGCCGCGACGTGAGCGTCCTGAATCTCTTTGGCTACACCGGTGCCGCCACCGTGGCCGCGGCCAAGGCTGGCGCGACGGTGTGCCACGTCGATGCCGCCGAAGGCATGGTGAAATGGTGCCGCGAAAACGCCGCCCTCAGCGGGCTCGCCGACGCCCCGGTCCGCTACATCGTGGATGACTGCCTGAAATTTGCCCGCCGCGAACTCAAGCGCGGCCGGAAATACGACGCCATCATCATGGATCCGCCGACCTACGGCCGCGGCAGCACGGGGGAGTTGTGGAAACTCGAGGATCACCTCTGGCCGCTGCTCACCGAATGCCGCGCGCTGCTCAGCGATGCGCCGCTGTTTTTTCTCATCAACGCCTACACCGCCCGCCTCTCCCCCACCGTCGTCGCCAACCTGCTCGCCGAATTGATGGCCGGCCATGGCCGCGCCCGGCCCGGCGGGGACGACGCCGGCCCGCGTGGCATGATCACCGCCGGCGAGGTCGGGCTGCCGATCGCGCGTGACGGCAAGATCCTCCCGTGCGGCATCTACGGCCGATGGGAAGCCCTCGGGCCATGATCGCGCGCTGGTTCGCGCTCGCGCTGCTGCCGTTCGCGCTGCCCGCCGCGGAACCGACCCCGGCGGCGGTCGCCAAGGCGCCGCCGCTCTTCGGCTCGTTCACGTTTTATATCGAGAACGACAAGTTCTTCGCCGGCACGGACCAGCACTACACCCAGGGACTGCGCGCCACCTGGCTGTCGAACGACCTCAGGGACTTCGACGATCCGGAACACTATCCCGTTGCGACCTATGTCGCCAAGCGACTCCGCCCGCTGATCGAAAGCCAATTCTCCGGAGTTTCCGCCCTGCGCCGCGGCGTGTCGTTCGGCCAGAACATCTACACGCCCGCCGATACGACCACCGCCGCCTTGCAGCCCGACGACCGGCCCTACGCCGGCTGGCTCTACCTCGGGTGGACGTTTCATATCCTGCGCGATGGCGACGCCACGCATCCCGCGCGCACCAGTGTGTTCGAAGTGACGACCGGGTTGGTCGGCCCGTGGGGGCTCGGCGAATTAGCCCAAAACGGCTGGCACGACGTCATCCGCGTGCCGCACGCCGCCGGCTGGAAACACCAGCTGCGCAACGAACCCGGTCTCAACCTCGTCTGGGAACGCAAACTCCGTTACAGCACCGACGACACGCGTGACACCCACGGACCCGCCCGCCGTGGTATCGCCGCCGATTTCATCCCGCACTATGGCCTCAGCATCGGCAACGTGAGCACCTACGCCAATTTCGGCGGTGAGGTCCGGGCGGGCTGGCGTCTCCCCCGCGATTTCGGCACGCCCGTCATCCGCCCCAGCGCCGACACCGCGATCGAACGCGATCTCGACTCACCCGGTGTCCACGTCTTTGCCAGCATCGATGCGCGTCTCGTGGCCCGGGACCTTTTTCTCGATGGCAACACGTTCCGCTCCGGCCCGGGCATACCGAAGCGCCCGCTGGTCGCCGACTGGCAGGCGGGGATCGTGGTCAACTTCCACCAGTTCAAGCTCGCCTACTCGCAGGCCGCGCGCACGAAAGAATTCTATGGTCAGAACCGCCGTCAGGTCTTCGGCTCGGTCAGCATCACCTACTCGCGCCCGCTGGAATCGAAACGCTGAGCGGCGCCGGGCCCGCCGGCGAGAACCTCGGGCATCGACTCCACCGCCACCGCCGGCTCTCTCACCGGTACTCCGCCAGCTCCAGAATCACGCCGTCGGGATCGAGAAAGTAGACGAGCGTCTTGTCGCCGGCGGCGAACTTCACCACGCCTCCCGGCACGCGGACCGGGTCGCTGAACAGCGTCACGCCCGCTGCGCGCAGCCGCGCGGTCAGGCCCGCGATGTCGTCCACACGCAGCGCGATGTGCCGCAGTCCGCGCGTGTTGGCGTGTGAATTCTCCGGCAAAGCCACGCCCGCCGGCGACGCGTACTGGAGCAGCTCGATCCGCGGCCCGCCACCCGGCAGCTCCACAAACGCCACATAGCCCTTGACGCCGCGCAGCCCGACGATCGCCTCGATCCACTCGCCCTCCATGTACACATCGTGCGTCTTCCGAAAGCCCAACAACTCGGTGTAAAACTTCACCGAACGTTCCAGATCGGCGACGACGATGTTGATGTGATCGATGGCGCGAACCATGCGGCCAGCTTGGCCACCGCCGCCCACCCCGCAACGCCCGTTTTCGCGGAGCGACCGACGTTTCCGGCATTGCCCGCCCCTCCCAACCGCCTTCCAATTTCCACGCGCCCGTCTCCGTATCTTTCCGGGCTCTCCGTCTCCCTCCCTTCCTCGTCTCCCTCCCTTCCTCATCTTCCGCGTCTTTCGCGTCTTTCGCGTCTTCCGCGTCTTCCGCGTCTTCCCCCGTCTTCCGCCCATGCCTACACTCGCCGAAACCTATCACGCCAAGGCCAACGAACTCCTCGCCCGCGCCTGGACCGTTAACACCCCGGTCATCGCGAAACTGGCGCCGATCCTCGGGGCATCCGTCGCGCGCGGCGAGGTCATCCACACCTTCGGCTCCGGTCATAGCGAAATCATCGCCCGCGAAATCGTCGGCCGCGCGGGCGGCCTCGTGTGCATCACGAGCATCAACGATCCCACCGCCGGCTTCATTGAAAATCTCGTCGGCTACGGCACGAAACTCGTCGAGCGCTACGACCGCCAATACGAACTGCGCGCGGGCGAGGTCGTGATCGTCATTTCCAACTCCGGCAAGAACGCCTCGCCGATCGAGGTCGCGCTGCACGCGAAGAAAAAAGGCTGCGTTGTCGTCGGCCTGACCTCGTTGGCGATGTCGACCACGGCGAAAACCGTCCACCCTGGCGGCCAGAACCTCCACGCGATTTCCGACTACACTCTCGATAACGGCGGCGTGCCCGGCGACACCGTGATCCAGCTCACCCACGAGATCGCGACCGGCCCGACGAGCACCTTCGTCGGCGCCTCGATCCTCAACTGGCTCATGCTTTCGACGATGGAGTGGTTGAAGCAAAACGGCCACGAACTCCCCGTCCTCCGCAGTCAGAATATTCCGGGCGCCATCGAGCACAACCGCGCCGTCGGCGAAAAGTACAAGCACCGCCTGAGCAAGCAGCTCGCGTGAGGTTGGGCCCACGGAACACACGGAAGACACGGAAAAATAAGTTCACTCGGCCGGGTTCCGTGTATTCCGTGTGTTCCGTGGGCAATCCCTCTTACCGGATCGGCGTCGATGGCGGCGGCACCAAGACCGAATGCATCCTCGTTGACGCAGCGGGGAAGATTGTCGCGCGCCACCTCGCCGCCGGCTGCAACCCGAACGTGGTCGGCCCCGAGCAGGCGCGGCTCATCGTCACGGACGCACTCTGCGCCCTGCTCAGTTCGACCGCCGGCAGGGCGCCTTCCGGGATTGAACACACGTTGCTCAGCATGTCCGGCAGCCGCTCGTTCTGGCAGGAGTTTGCCGCGAGTCTGACGGATTTCGGCCGCATCCGGGCCGTGGACGATTCCTACTCCGTGCTTGAGCTCGCCACCCGCGGCAAGCCCGGGCTCGTGCTGCACGCGGGCACGGGCTCGTTCGTCGCCGCGCGGGCCCCCGATGGGTCGGTGCACTATGCCGGGGGACTCGGCTGGCGTTTCGGCGATCCCGGCAGCGGCTACGATCTGGGCCGCCGCGCGATCGCGCGCGCGCTCCTCGAGTTGCAGGGCTGGCTGCCGCCGTCGCGACTGGGTCCGACGGTGCGCGACCACACCCAGCTCGACGGCACCGTGGATGCTGGCGCGATCACGCGTTTCTTTTATCAGCATGCCGATCCCAATCGCCGCATCGGGGCGCTGGCACCTACGATCCTGCGGCTCGCCAGCGAAGGCGATCACACCGCGCATCAACTCGTGGTGGACTCGGTGTCTGAACTGCTCGCGCTCGCCACCCAGGTTGCCACCAAACTATTTCCGGCCACGCCCCTCGATGCCGTGCCCACCGGCCTGAGTGGCGGGATTCTCACCCATCCCGTGGTGGTGGAGGCGCTCACGCCCCGCTCGCCACTCCCGCTCGCACCCATCACCGAACCGCCCATCGAGGGCGTCCGCCTTCTGCTCGCCCGCGGCGAATAGCCCTGGCGTGCGGAAGGCACCGGGTTAGCCGGCTCCATAAAGCAGCACGACCGCGCCGCGAGACGCGGTTAGTCCGCCGCTTTCCGTGCCGCGCCGGAATTCACCTCCATTTCTCAGTGGCTTCATCGCCGCTTCACGCCAGCGCCGCAGAGTGTGCGCCATGCGGATCGCAACGATTTTACCCGAGAAACCGGTTAACGCCGGGCTGAAGAAGCGCTGGGTGCCCGCGGCGATGGCCACGCCACTGCGGTTGGATCCCGCCATGCCGCGACCGGGCAGCGAACCGCGGCAGGCCCGGCGGTTGACACTGTGGCCGACGGTCACCAGCGATGCGGCGTCAACGGTGTCCAAGACAAAGGAAACCTGAGCCATGGCCGACCCAAATCCCGCAAGATCACTCGAGGAGCAGATCGACCAATGGCGGAGCTACCTCGGCCGCCAACAAACCACCCAGGCCGTCGAGGTCGCGAAGTTGGAAGACCAGCTGCGCCAGGAGATCGTGGGCCTCGCCCGCGCCGGACTCGCCACCGATGAAGCATTCCTGGTGGCGGTGATGCGCTTGGGCAGCGTCGACTCGCTCGCGCGGGAGTTCGCGCGCGAGTGTTCGGACCGCGTTTGGAAGCAGCTCGCCGTGGTCCCGTCCGATTCCGGCGAACGAAGCGCGGGGGCTCGAAAGGAAGCCATCGTCGCCTTCTGCCTCGCGGTGTTGGCAGCCGTGGCGATCAAGGTGCCGGCGCTCTTCGGGGTTTCAATCCATCACGACCACAACGAGGGCTTCTACATTCGCAACGCGAGTCTCTTCGTGCTGCCTTGCCTGGTCGGTTACTTCGTCTGGAAACGGCGGCTCGCCTGGCGCACGGTCGGCTGGCTGGCCGGGGCGTTCGCCGTGGCGGCGGTCTTCGCCAACTTGCCCGGATTCGGTGCGGCCCGCGACTTCGAGCCGCTCACGGCGCTGCACCTGCCGATCGCGCTGTCGCTGGCCGTGGGCGTCGCCTACGCCGGCGGGCGGTGGAGCCAGGTGGGCGGCCGCATGGACTTCTTTCGGTTCTCGGGCGAGCTCTTCATTTACTACGTGCTGATTGCGCTCGGCGGCGGAGTCCTCACGGCGTTCATGGCGCTCACGTTCAAAAGCATCGGCGTCGACATCGGGCCGTTCTTCGCTTCGTGGCTGCTGCCGTGCGGGGCGGCCGGGGCAGTCGTGATCGCCTCCTGGCTGGTCGAGGCCAAACAGGGTGTGATCGAGAACATGGCGCCGGTGCTGACGCGCCTCTTTACGCCCCTGTTCGCCGCCATGCTGGTTGCTTTCCTGGGGACCCTGCTGTGGTCCGGGCGGGGAGTCGCCATCGAGCGTGAACTGCTCATCGGCTTCGACCTGCTTCTCGTGGTGGTGCTGGGCCTGCTGGTCTATTCCATCTCCGCCCGCGACCCGCAGGCTCCTCCGGGCGCGTTTGATGGGATGCAGGTCATCCTGGTGGTCGGTGCGTTGTTGGCCGACGCGGTCGCGTTGTGGGCCATTGGCGCGCGCATCAGCGAATTCGGGTTCAGCCCCAACCGCGTGGCCGCCCTCGGTGAAAACGTGATTCTGCTGGTCAACCTGGCGTGGTCCGCCGTGCTCTACATCCGGTTCCTGATCGGACGCGGATCGTTTCAAAGCCTCGAACGATGGCAGACGGCTTATCTGCCGGTTTACGCAGTGTGGGCGGCGGTCGTCGTGATCGTCTTTCCGCCGGTATTCCGGTGGTTCGGATAGGCACCGCGGGGTCGATCCCGTCGAAGCTGTTTCCGTGGAATTGGATGGTGGACCGGTCGCTCCGCGCGCGGCCAGGTCGAAGGATGGGCCCGAGGCCGCGCACGGAGTGCACGGCCCACCTTTTGTTTCCGCACGTCAGAAGAAGAAACGCTCCGACGGCATGGTCACGGCTCAGCTCACAATGCCCAACGGCGCGGTCTTTTCCCACGCCCCGCGGGTGAAGTCCGGCACCTCAACCGGTGCGCCATCCTGGGCCACCGAGCGCTCGCTCAACGGCGCGATCGCGCTCCAGGCCGCGGCATCGTAGACGTCCTGATCGAGAGGCAGGCCCTCGCGCAGGCACTGCACGATCCGCCAGCGCATCACAAAATCCATGCCGCCGTGGCCGCGGGTGCCTTCCCGGCCCAGCTTCGCCGTGACGGCGGCAACTTTCTTCCACAAGGGGTGGTCAAACTCGGACTGCCACTTCTTGAGATCGGTCTCCCACTCGTGCTCCCGCGGACTCCGGCCCTCCACATAAATTCGATCCGGAAAACCTGAAAAAATTCCGCGCGTGCCCTGGATGAGATTATGCCGCGAATACGGCCGCGGATTCATCGTGTCGTGCTGGACGAGGACGGTGCGGCCGCGCGCGGTCTTCACGATCGTCGTGTTCATGTCGCCGCAGATGTAGCGGGCGCTGCGGCGCGCGTGGCCGGCGGGAAAATTTTTTCCGGCGTAATCGGGCATGCCGAGCGACGGGCTGCTGAACGAAACCAGCCGCGAAAAACGGTCGCCGCGGTTGATGTTCAGGTATTGCGCCACGGGGCCGAGGCCGTGGGTGGGGTAGATGTTGCCGTCGCGCAGCTCGTGCTCGCGCGTCCGCCAGCTGCCGGTGCCGTGGTCGAGGTGCTTCATTTGCTCGCGCAGGTCGTGCAGGTACGACGCCTCGCCGTGCAACAGTTCGCCGAATACACCCTCGCGGCACATCCGCAGCACCATCAGTTCTTCGCGGCCGTAGCAGACGTTTTCCAGCATCATGCAGTGCCGCTGCGTCTCCTCCGCCACCTCGACGAGCTGCCAGCACTCCTCAAGCGTCACGGCGGCGGGCACCTCGATGAAGGCATGCTTGCCCGCGCGCATCGCGGCCACGGCCATCGGCACATGGTCGCGCCACGGCGTGCAAATGAACACCGCATCGAGATCGGGGCGAGCGAGCAGCTGCTGGTACGCCTCGGCACCGTCGCCGTACCCGACCGGTGCCGGCCGGCGGGCGCGGGCCACCGCCGCGAGTCCGGCGGCCAATGCCGGCGGGTGGCTGTCGCAGAGGGCGCGGACTTCGCAGCCTTCGATCAACAGCACTTCGCGCAAGGTCGGCAACCCGCGCGCCCCGAGGCCGATCACACCCCAGCGGACGACTTCGAGCTTGGGCACGCGCAGACCGACCACGCTCGCGCCCTTGCGCCGCGGGGCGGGTGTGGCGGCGGCGGCCAGCGGCGGGGCGCGAAGCGCCAGCGCGGCGGCGCTCGCGACCGAGACCGATTTCAGGAAACTGCGGCGGGTTGGCAGGGGCATAAGCGAAGGGGTTTCGCGCGGACTGTGGGTCATCGATCCTCGGCCGTCGAGGCTGGGGCGATATTTTCCCGAGTTTTTTGAATTCGATCCGTGACGACCGGTGCCGCGGCTGCTAGTCACGCTGCTTCGCGTTTTTACCCTTACTTACACCCTCATGAGCCAACAAATCCAATTCCTGCTTCGCGCCGAAGAGATGCCGACGCACTGGTATAACTTGCTTGCGGACTTTCCCGAGCCGCTGCCGCCCCCGCTGCATCCCGGCACGCGGGAGCCGGTCACGCCCGACCTCATGACGGCGATGTTTCCGGAAAATCTCGTCGCCCAGGAAATGAGTGGCGAGCGCAGGATCGAAATTCCGCAGGAGGTGCGCGATGTTTACGCGCTCTACCGCCCCACCCCGCTGCTGCGGGCCGTGCGCTTGGAGAAGGCACTGCAGACTCCCGCCCACATCTACTACAAGTACGAGGGCGTCAGCCCTGCGGGCAGCCACAAGCCCAACACCGCGATCCCCCAGGCCTACTACAACAAGATCGCCGGCACGAAACGCCTGGCAACCGAGACCGGGGCCGGGCAGTGGGGGTCTTCGCTCGCGTTTGCGTGCAGCGTGTTCGGCCTCGAGTGTAACATCTACATGGTGAAGGTCAGCTTCCACCAGAAGCCGTATCGCAAGCTGCTGATGCAGACCTACGGCGCCACGGTGCATGCCAGCCCGAGCAACGAGACCGAGTTCGGTCGCAAGGTGCTCGCCGCCGATCCCGACAGCAACGGCAGCCTCGGCATCGCGATCAGCGAGGCCATCGAGGACACCGTCAAGCATCCCGGCACCAAGTACTCGCTTGGCAGCGTATTGAACCATGTTTGCCTCCACCAGTCCGTGATTGGGATCGAGGCCATCAAGCAGATGGAAATGGCGGGCGAGGAGCCCGACGTGATCTTCGGCTGCGCCGGCGGCGGCAGCAATTTCGCCGGCCTCGTGTTTCCGTTCGTCGAGCGGAAGATCCGGGAAGGAAAAAAGTACCGCATCGTCGCCGTCGAACCGGAGTCGTGCCCGTCGCTCACCAAGGGCGAACTGCGCTACGATTTTGGCGACACGGCGGAGACAACGCCGCTGATGATGATGTACACCCTCGGCCACCTGTTCATGCCGCCGAGCATCCACGCCGGCGGCCTGCGCTACCACGGGATGGCGCCGATGGTGAGCCACTGCAAAAAACTCGGCCTGATCGAGGCGGTGGCGTACCCGCAGATGAAAGTCTTCCAGTCCGCCGTGCTGTTTGCCCGTACCGAGGGCATCGTGCCCGCGCCCGAGTCGTCACACGCGATCGCCGCCGCGATCGATGAGGCGGTCAAATGCCGCGAAGAGGGTCGCAAGCGCGTCATCGTCGTCAATCTCAGCGGCAACGGCCTGCTCGACCTTGCGGCGTTCGACACGTACCTGTCCGGCCGGATGCAGGATGTCGGTGGCAGTGACTGAGGGTTTTGCCGCGGCGGCAAAACCCTAGGCCACGAAGCTGTAGTCGTAGGGCTTGCGCATCTCGCGGGCCTGGTAGGCGTTCGCCTCGGCGGCGTGGTCGCCCACGAAGCGTTCCGTCTTGGGATTCCAGCGCAGGGCCCGGCCGGTGCGCAGCGCGATCGCGCCGAGGTGGCACATGCTGGCCGAGCGGTGGCCGATCTCGACGTCGGCGATCGGCAGCTGGCGCGAACGCACGCAGTCGAAGAAGTTGCCCATGTGGTTGTCGCTCTTGTAAAGGCGCACCGCATCGTCGGCCAGCGGCGCCGTGATCAGTTCCTTGTCGCTGGCCTCGATCGTCGCGCGGTTGACCCAGATCCAGCCCTCCGTGCCCTCGAACTTGATCCCGTTGCGCTGCCCCGACTTGTTCACGACCGCGCCAAAGATGCTGTCGTCCGGCGTGGTGCGGATTTTGAGTTCGATGCCGTTGGCGTACGTGTAATCGACCTCGTAATCGCTGTAGGCGTTGTAGCCGCCGGGCACGGGTTCGGTGAGCCGCTTCGCCTCCACCCGCTCGGGGGCGAGCAGGCCGATGGCCCAGTAGGCGATGTCGTTGTGGTGCGCACCCCAGTCGGTCATGGTGCCGCCGGAGTATTCGTACCAGAAACGAAACGTACGGTGGCACCGCTCGGGCACGAAATCCACCTTCGGGGTCTGCCCCTGCCAGAAATCCCAGTCCAACTCCGTTGGCACGGGCGCGGTCGCGAACGGGCCGCCGCGCAGGCCGGCCGGCAGCCACACCGTGGCCCGCTTGAGTTGCCCAATCCGCCGGTTGCGCACGAGCTCGCAGGCCAGGCGGAAACGCGACGAGCTGCGCTGCTGGGTGCCGGTCTGCAGGACGATCTTGCCCGCCCGCACCGCCTGAATGAGACGCCGGCCCTCGTCGATCGTCAGAGTGAGCGGCTTTTCCCCGTACACGTCCTTGCCGGCCTTCGCGGCGCCGATGTTGACGAGCGTGTGCCAGTGATCGGGCGTGGCGTTGAGCACGATCTGGATGTCCTTGCGCTCCAGCACGCGGCGAAAATCGGCATATTGGGCCGGCACCTTTTCCTCGACGGTGAATTTTTCCGCCGCTTTCGCGCGATGCTTCTCATCCACATCGCACACCGCCAGGATCTCGCCGTGATTGCTGGCGTTGGTCGCGTCGCCGTTGCCCATGCCGCCGCAGCCGACGAGCGCGATTCCCGGGCGATCGTTGGGTGAGAGCTTCGGCACCGATTTTTCCGCCGCCGCGAGTTCCCGCTCGAGAAACCAAAACGGCAGACCCGTTGCCGCCGCCGCAACGGAACATCGGCGGAAAAACGAGCGCCGGGAAATCTGCAGGGACCGGTGCGCGGCATCGAGGTGCACCGGAAGGTTGGACGGTGAGGATTTCATGGCAGGCGGGATGACGGTGGCGTGGGCGATTTGGCTGATGCCCGGAACGACAGATGGCGTAGCTCCGGCCCGCGGCCCACGCCAGATCGAAGTACTCCGGCAGAACCGCCGTAAGAATTGAGTTGAGCGCAAAACCAAGAAGTGAATTTCACTTTCAGGCATGCTGACGCGGTTTTCAGCTCTGGAGATCGGTCTCTCAGCTCTGAACTCTCAGCTCTCAACGGCATCGACACGGCTCAGTCCATCAGGAACGACACTCCCGCGGCGCTCAGCTTCAGCCGGTCGGCGGGGCTGACATCGTTCAGCTGCACGACGACGGTGTTCACGCCCGGCTTGGTTTCCGCGGTGAACTCCGGGCCGAGCTTGGCCGGCTGCCCGTTCACCCAGACGCGCTTTGCGTCGCCGGTGAGGCTGAACTTCACCGGCCCGCCCTTCGCGGACTCAAACTGCGTGGCGCCGAAAAAACCGCGGTTGTTGAAGCGCGAGGGAAACGCGGCCTCGCACGCCTCCCTGGCCAGGGCCCCGTTGACGAGCGAGAATGCCGGCACCCAACCGCCGAGCGAGAAATCGCCGTTGATCACGCGTTCGACGCCGAGGTGCTCGTTTTGGCTCACGATCAGGTAGAGTTTCCAAAAACGCGCCACGCCGCCCCGGGCCGCATCGTAGTCGCCCGGTTTCCCGAGCAGCGTAAGAAACTTGATCAAGTCCAACCGCTCCTCCGGCACCAACGCATCGACCAGTCCGGCGGGCATGAGCGAGCCGACGCTGGTGCGCTTGGCGATGTTCTTGGTGGCGACCGAAACTTGCTGGTTGGCCGCGTTGCGGAGGATGAGCTCGTTGGCTCCCTCCTTGATCACCATGCCGCTCAACTCCTGCTGATCCTTCGTCGTGATGAGGACGGAGTGGAAGCCCTCCTTGATTTTCGCGTTCGGGTAAAGCAACGCCTCGACGAGATAGTCCGGCGGGGCGCTGGCCCCGATGCTGGTCAGGTCGGGCCCGACCTTGCCGCCGGCGCCACCGATGGCATGGCAGGCCACGCAGGCGAGTTCCAGCCGCCGGTAGATGTGCTCACCGCGCGCGGCATCGCCCCGGGCCAACGCTTCCTGCGCGAGTTTTTGGAGCTCGGCGGGTGACAGCTGCACCTCGGAGACCGTGAGTCCGGCCAGCCGCAGGAGCGCCTGCACGAGCGGCTGGTTCTGGTTGCCCTCGCGGGCCGGACGCAACCCGGCGCGGGCCACGGCCGGCGAAAGCCCGGCCTTGGGCAAGTCCGCCGCGAGCTTGCCACTCGCGCCGCGGATGCCGAGCAGTCCGCGCCAGAGCGGCACGGCCTCGGCTTCGTCCGTCGTCGCCTTGAGCACGGCGATGACCTCCGGCATCGCGGCATGGAGATCCAAACCGGCGAGCACGACGACCGCTTCCCGGCGCACCTGCGGCGAGGCCGCTGCGCCGACGAGTTTCTTGAGATCCGCGATCGCGCCCGCTCCGCCGATCTCGCGCAATGCCGCCAACGCCGCGGTGCGCTCCGCGGGCGAGGCGTCGGCGTTGCCGGCGGCTTGAACGAGCTGAAGTCTGAAACCGGCGAGGCGCCAGGCGCCGGCGAGCTGCACGGCCGCGGTGCGGAGTGGTCCGCGGTCCGCCGTGAGCAACGGGCCGAGCCGGGCGAGGTCGCCGGACGGTTTCATTTCCCGCAGGCGCGCGGCCTCGCCGAGCGCAGTCAGGACACGCAGGGCCGCGGTTTCGGTGAACTCGCCCCGGATCAGCGAGTCGAACAACCGGCCGAGTTCCTTTGCGCCGCCCGCCGAACCGATGAGCTCGATCCAGGGTCCGGCGCCATCGCGCGGCATGCCCCGCTGGGCGACGAGCTGGCCGAGGACATCGCTGGCGAGTTCGGGCTCGACCGCCCGGAGTCCGAACTCGAGCTGCTGCTCGCGCCCCTCGAATGGCCACGCGCCGCTTTTCACCGCGGCCAGCCACGGACCGGCGAGTTCATTGACCGTGAGCCAGAGGGCGTAATCGAGGAACGGATCCATCGGCCGGTCGAGCACCGTGAGCGCCAGTTCGGCGGCGCGGACGGAAGAGATTTTTCCGAGCGCCCGCACGGCTTCGAGGCGGACGCGCGGGTTTTCGTCGGCCACCAACTTCGCGAGCGACGTGAGCGCGTCGCCGGCGGGCAGCGCCCGCACGGCCGCCGCCCGCACCCGCGCATCCTTTGAGGCCAGCAGCGTGCTGAGCAGGGCCGGCTGTGGCCGATCGAAGGCCTGATGCAGCCACATTGCCTGCAGCAGGGCCGGCTCGCTGGTCTGCCGCGTGGTCCACGCGGTGAGCTCGGCCAGGACCTTCTCCGCGCCGCGCTCGACCAGGATGCGCCGGGCCTGATCCTGCTGGTAGCTTTGGGGTGAAACCAGTTGGTCGAGCAGCGCGGTGTTGCCGAGCGGCGTGAGATTCACCTTCGGCGTGGTGGCGCGGCCCTTGACGGCGATGCGCCAGATGCGGCCGTGCTCCTTGTCGCGGCGCGGATCGCGGAAATCAACCTCGCCATGCTGGATGATCGGATTGCTCCAGTCGGCGAGATAGAGCGCGCCGTCCGGCCCAAGCTTCACATCGAGCGGGCGAAACGAATCCGCGGTGCTCCGCATCACGTCGGGCATTTCGCGCGTAACGTAGCCGGAGCCCTCGTCGGTCAACTTGAAGCGCACGACGCGATGCGCGCGAAAGTCACACGTGATCATGTCGCCCTGCCAATCGGCCGGAAAATGCGCGCTGCGGATGATCTCAAGTCCGCAGAATTTCGGATAGTTTCCCGGGCTCACGCTTTGCAGCTCGCGCCGGGCCGGGGCCAGCGTGCGGTAGGTGGCGCCAGGGACGCCCCAGCTGATGCCCGCAAATCCGGCGCCGTCGGTGACGAACGACTGGCCGAAGTCGTCGAACTGGTGGCCCCAGGCGTTGACCCAGCCGCGGAAGAGAATCTCCATCCGCTGATCGCGCGGATCGAGGCGGAAAATTCCGCCGGCCTTGAGGCGCACAACGCCGTGGGGCGTCTCGGTGTTGGTGCGCGTATAGACGGACTGGTTCATGTACAGCCGCCCATCCATGCCCCAGTGCAGGCTGTGCAGATTGTGATGCGTATCCTCGGTGCCGAAGCCGCTCAACACCGTGCGCCGCACGTCCGCCTTGCCGTCGCCGTCCGTATCCCGGAGGTGCAGGAGCTCGGTGCTCTGGGCCACGTACACGCCGCCGTCGCCCGGCTCGACGCCGGTGGGGATGAGCAGGCCGTCGGCGAACACCGTGGCCTGGTCGGCGCGCCCCCCACCCTGGGTGTCCTCGAGCACGATGATCTTGTCCGTGGCGGCCTGGCCGGGTTCAATTTGTGGATACACCTCCGAGCTGGCGACCCACAGCCGGCCCTGCGGGTCGAAGTTCATGTGGATCGGTTTGTTGAGCAGCGGGTCCTCGGCCCAGAGCGTGACCTCCAGGCCGTCGGCGACCTCGAACTTTGGCTGCGGTTGCTCGATGTGTCTGGCCGTCAGGTTGCCGAGGCGGAGCGGGGCGGCGGGGACACTCACGGGCCGGAGGGAGCGGACCTGCGCGATGCGCTTCTCCTCGTCGGCGATGAACCCGTCGAACTTGAGCACCTCGACGGCGTTCCGGCCTTGCTCGCGTTTTCGAAAACCGAAGATGTAGGCCATGTTGGCCGGGCGCGACCGGTGGAAGAACCATTCGTTCTTGCGGACGATGGCCTGACGCAGCGTTTCGGCCTGCGGGCTCGTGCGCCACGTCCCGGCCGGACCGAACCACGCCTGTTCCAGGCCCTCGGCCACGACCCGGTAACCGCGAGTGTTTAACTGGATGCCATTGTCGGTCAGCTTCTCGGACCCGGCGGCCGCCATGGGCGCCTGCAGCAGGTCGAACAGCGCCATGAACCGGAGCTGGCGCGCCGCCGCAATTTCGCCGACGGCGCGGGAGTAGCGGGCGAGTTGTCCGTTGTGGATCGCGGGGTCCGGCCACGGCGCCCCGAGCGCTTCATGTCGGATCGGGCCGAGGAGAACGACCCGAACCGCGGGTGCTTTTTTCGCGAGCGCGTCGAGCAAGCGGAGGTAGTCCGCCTTAAACTTGTCCAGCCCGGCGGTGCCCGCAAACGAACTTGCCATCCCGTAGCCGATCAAGGCAACCGTGGGCTTGGCGTCTTCGATTTGTTTGACGAGCTGCGTCCAGCCTTCGTCCGGCGGCTCCTTGCCCGCCTGCAGCAGGCTCAAGCCGGCGCGCGAGTCCCCGGCCGGCGTGTCGCCGTTCCACCCGAGATTGCGGAAAGTCACGCTGCGGTCGGCAAATCGCGTCGTGAGCATCAGCTCGATCCAGCCGTGTTGCTGTTCGCCCTCGATCAAGGCATCGCCGATGAACACGACGCGATCACCGTCCCTGAGCTCGAACGGTGCGGGCTGGTTTGCCGCGCGCACGGAAACGAGCGCCAGCAGCGAGACCAGCCATAAGAGAGGAAGAACCAAGGGGAGGGATCGCATCGGCATGTGGGGAGGAAGCGGATTAGCAGGATTGAGCGCGCACGCCAGCCTGCAGGCGAGTGCATGCTCAGGAAGCGCCCAGCTTCCGGGAAACCTATTGGGTTACTCGACCAATTGAAAATCTGCGCGGATCGTGCGGACGATCTAAGCCGGATCCATGCAGCCGAAGAGGTGGGACGGGCGCTCCGCGCGCGGCCGGCCGGCGGCCGCGCTGTTGGCCGCGCGC
>JBIJCX010000153.1:0-18449 GCA_044344465.1 Opitutaceae bacterium | reverse complement strand
ACCCCTTGGTGCCCGTCGGCTCACGCTCCAATCGGCGTTCGACGGCATGGCTGCGGCTAAGGGAGGACGCTAGCGCGGAAGTTCCACGTCGCCGGCGGCGTAGCGGGCGAGGAAAAGGGCGGCGAGCTGGGCGCGGGTGCCGAGAGTCGAAATCACGAGGCTCTCGCGGTTGCTGTGGAGATGATCGCCGAGCGGGCCGAGCCCGTCCAGATTTGGGAGACCGGCGGCGAAGAGGAGATTGCCGTCGGATCCGCCTCCGCTGTGGATCCAGTTGGGCGCGGGCTGGCCGAGGTCGCAGGCCGCTTGTTGCCACGCGGCGAAGACGGTCTCCTCATCCGGACCGCACTCCTTGGGCGGGCGGTTGAACCCGCCGGTGAGTTCGAGCCGGAACCCGTCGCGGGCGTTGACGTTCGCGGCGAGCGCTTGGAGGCGCGCGAGCAGCGGCTCGCGATCGGTGAGGCGCGTGATGCGCACGTCGAGCTCGGATTGGGCAAAGTCGGGCACGACATTGGTGGCGGCACCACCACCGCGGACGTTGCCGACATTGACGAGGACACCGGGGAGATCGTCCGGGATTTTCGCGGCGGCGAGCAGGAACTCCGCGAGACCGAGCACGGCATTGCGGCCGGGACTGGGGACTTGCGCGGCATGGGCGGCGCGGCCACGGCAGGTGGCGGTGAACGTGCCGGTGCCCTTGCGCGAGCGCACGAGATCGCCGGTGGGGCGCGCGGGCTCGAAGACGAGCGCGAAGCGGTGCCGGGTGGCGGCGGCGATGAAGAGCGGCGCGCTGCCGTGCGAGCCGGTTTCCTCATCCGGCGTAAGGAGAACTTCCCAGCCGAGCGCGGTCGCGGATGGCGTTTGCTCGAAGGCCTGGAGCGCGGCGAGCATGACGACTATGCCGCCCTTCATGTCGGCGACGCCGGGGCCGCGGAGGGTGTCGGCGTCGGGGCGCGTGCAAGTTTGGAACGGATCGTCGGCCTCGTAGACGGTGTCGAAGTGGCCATTGAGCAGTATCTGGCGCGGGGCGTTCGGGCGGACCGTGAGGCGGAGCGCGCAGGCGCTCGTGCCGGCGAGCGCGGGTTCCTCGACCACGGCGGTGGGAAACGCGCGGGTGAACTCGGCGTGCAGCGTGGCGCGCATCCGCTCCAGGCCGGCGAGGTGGCCGGAGCCGGAGTTGATGTTAGCCCACGATTCGAGCAGCACGGCGAGGTCGGGCGTGCGCGCGGGCAGCGAGGCGATGGACGCGGGGATACTCATTTTTTCAGAGGGAGCGGGCCTTCATCCGCAAGTTTGCCGGCCGCGGCGGAGACCGTGCGCCGTGCGGCGGGGCGATCGACGTGGAGCGTGGCGAGGTTGAGCGCGCTGTCGGGACCGAGGCCGGTGACCTGGACGCCGTGCACGACGAGGGGTTTTCCCGGCGCAAGGACTTCGGGCGGCCGCGTGGGAACGACCAGCCAGGCAAGGCCGTTCTTCACCGTGAAAACCCTTGCCGTGGCATCGGGCTCGACGCAGAGGGCAGTGCCCTCGTCGAGGCCGAGACCGACGAGGCGCGAGGGCTTTTCCTTTTCACCCGCGGCGAGGCGCGCGAGGAACGCGACCAGCCGCCCGAGGCGCTGGCGGGCCATGAAGTGCGAGTCGGTGATCACCCCGGTGAGCGCGGGTGCGGCAATGAAGTCGCGGCCGAGGGTGACGCGTTGATCAAAGGGGTCGGCGAGGGCGGTGACGCTGGTGATGGAATCTTCGAGGGCGGCGAAATAATGCTGGCCGAGGACGGCGAGGCCGGCGCTGGTACCGCCGAGGGGTTTGCCGGCCCGAAGGTGGGCGTTGAGCGCGGCGCCGACGGGGGTGTCCTTCCAGTACTTGATGTATTTCGATTGGTCGCCGCCCGCGAGGAAGATGCCGTCGGCTCGCGCGATCAGGTCGAGCACGCGGGGATCGCGGGCCGCGGCAGGTTCGTTGAAGCGGATGGTCTCAACGGAATCGACGCCGCCGATCTGGGTGAAAACGTAGTCGTTGTAGCCCTCGGCCCCGGAGGCGCGGAGGACGACGATGTCGCCGCCGCCGGCGCAGGCGACGAACCATTGCCACGCCGCCGGGACATCGCCACCACCGCCGGAAAGAAAGAGGCCCGCGCGAGTCTGGGCGGGTTTCGCGTCGGCGGGGTTGCCCGTGATCCAGTAGTCGTAGCTGGCGGCGCGCGCCGCGGGGGCGAGGACAGCTAAAAGCGTAAAAAGCGTCCCGCGCGCGATGCGCAAGCAGTCGCATCGCCGCCGCACCGGGGTCGCGGTAGCGCCGGGACCTCCGGGCCCGGTCCGACCACGCCCGGCCCCGCCGCACCCGGAGGTCGCGGCGCTGCCTGGAGGGGTGGATTCTTCGAAGAGCACGGGGACAACCTATCGGCGCGCCGTCGTGAGGCTAGGGTGAAGCAGGCGCGGGCGCGAGATTACCACTTTGGTGGTATTGGTTTTTTGGCTGCGCATCGCCAGCGGAGCGACCAACGTGCGCGGGCATGAAACGATTTCTCGGCGTCGCCCTGGCAGTGCTCGTGCTGGCGGGTTGCGCCCGGCGGGAGACGCGGGTCGCGGCGGGCAATCGCGACCAGATCCTGTATCGCGGGAATGCCTCCGAGCCGGAGTCGCTCGACCCGTATCTCGTCCGTGGCGCGGTGGAGTGGACGATTGTCGGCGGGCTTTTCGAGGGCCTGGTGACACCCGATCTCGCGACGCTGGAGCCGCGCCCGGGGGTGGCCGAACGCTGGGAGGTGTCGACCGACGGCCTGCGCTACACGTTTCACCTGCGCGGCAACGCGGCGTGGAGCGACGGGACGCCGGTCACGGCGCGGGATTTCGAGTATGGCGCGCGGCGGTTGCTCGCGCCGCGGCTGGGAGCGGCGCACGCGGAGAACAACCTGTTCTTCGTGGCCGGGGCGCGCGACTACCAGGCGGGACGGACCAAGGATTTCGCGACGGTGGGCGTGAAGGCGCGCGACGGGCGGACGCTGGACATCACGCTGGCGCGGCCGACGCCGTTTTTCCTCTCCGCGCTGTATCTGTTTTTCCCGGTGCCGCAGGCGACGGTGGAAAAATTCGCGCCGATGGATCAGCGGGTGAACAACTGGATCCGCCCGGGCAACCTGGTGGGCAACGGACCGTTTCGCCTGAAGGCGTGGCGGCAGAACCAGGGTGTCGTGCTGGAGCGCAATCCGCGGTACTGGGAGGCGGCGCGGGTCCGGCTGCGGGAGATTCACTTTCTGCCGATCGAGAGTGCGGCGGCGGAGGAAAACGCCTTTCGCACCGGGCAGCTGCATCTCACGAGCACGGTGCCGTTGAGCAAGATCGAGGTCTATGCGCGCGAGCAGCCGGAGGCGCTCAAGGTGGTCGATGACCGCGGCATTTATTTCTACTCGTTGAACGTGGCGAAACCGCCGCTCAACGACCGGCGGGTGCGGCAGGCGCTGGCGCTGGCGGTGGATCGCGAACGGCTGACGCGGCAGGTCATCAAGGGCGGCACGCAGCCGGCGGAAAACTTCACGCCGGCGGGCATAGGCGGTTACACGGCGCGGGCGCGGCTGGCGTTCGACCTGGAGCGGGCGCGGGCGCTCCTGCGGGAGGCGGGCTACGAAGGCGGGAGGAATTTTCCACCGGTGGAGCTGCTGGTCGACGCCCGCGAGCACCACCGCGTGATCGCGGAGGCGGTGCAGCAGATGTGGCGGCAGCATCTGGGTGTGGCGGTGACGCTGCGGAACGAGGAGACGCAGGTCCTGAACTCCTCGAAGCGACAGATGGATTTCCAGATGGTGCGGGGCTCGTGGAACGCAACGACCTACCAGGATCCGTTCTACTTTCTCGGCGCCTGGCAGACGGGCGGTCTCTACAACGAGGCGCGGTGGTCGAACGCGGAGTTCGACCGGATGATTGAAGCGACGTGGACGATGGACGCGGTGGCACGCGAGGCGGCGTTTCAGCGGGCGGAGGAGATCTTTCTGGCGGACGTGCCAGCGATTCCGCTGTTCTTTTCGCGGCAGACGATGCTGATGAGCCCGGCGGTGAAGGGGTGGCAGCCGCGGCCGTTCGCGGACCGACGGTTGAAGGAGCTGTGGCTGGAAGAGTGAGCCGCGATGCGTGCCGGCGGCGGAAACGCCGGGCCCGGAGGTCCCGGCGCCACCTCGGAAAACCCGGGGTTTTTCCGATCAGTGGGTAGAGCCGGGACCTCCGGGCCCGGCTTGAGGCTGCACCTTGACGTGGCGCCGGTGGACGGGCGAGCGTGTCGGCATGAAAACGAAGCGGGCGCAGAGGGCGGAGGCGGCAGGCTGGGAGGCGCTCCTTTTCCCGCTGCACGCGGCCACCGAGGTGGAGGAGTTGGGGCGGGCGGCGCTGCCGCTGCTGCGCGCGGCGTTTGCCCCGACGGCCCGGGCCACCCTGTTTCTCGGCCACTTTGAAATGCGCGAGGCACGCCGGGTGTTCACCGATCCGCCGATGGCAGAGGCGACGAAGTGGTACAAGAAGCGCGGGCACAACAACCCCTTTACGCCCTTCATCCACGCGCACCGGCGGCTCACGCACTACCGGTTTGCCGATGTGGTTGGCCCGCCGGAGAAATTCCACGCCACCGAATTTTACCGGCGGTTCGCGAAACCGGAGGGCTGGGCGGACGGGATGTCGGGGCTGTTCTGGCGGGGCGACGAGGTGAAGGCGATGTTCAGCGTGTATCGCGCACCGGGCGGGCCGGAATTTGGTGCGGCGGACGTGGCGCGACTGCGCACCCTGCGGCCGCACCTCGAGACAGCCATCGATCGCGTTCTCCTGCTGCACTCGGAAAGGCTGCATCGCAAGGTGCTGGAGGAATTCAACCGGCACATTCCGCTCGGGCTGCTGCTGCTCGACTGGGAACTGCAGCCGGTCTTCGCCAACACCGAGGCGGTGAAGGAATGCGCGGTGTGGTGTCACGGGCCGGCGGTGGCGCGAGGGTTGATTTCGCGGGACCGGCTGGAGCTGCCGGCGCCGGTGCGCGCGGTGTGCGAACGGATCCGCGCCGAGATCCTGCGCGCCAACGCGAAGGACCGGCCGGAGTTCACGCACGCCCTGGAGCGGTTGGCGCACCCGGCGATTCCGGACCGGCTCGCGGCCGTGTCGGCGGTGAACGCTTCGCCGGGCCTGCTGGCCAAGCCGGGTTTTCTGGTCGTGCTGGAGGACCGCAGCCTCGAGCGTCAGCCCTCGGCGCGTGTGCCGGTGGAAAAGCAGCGGCTGCTGTGGGCCCTCACTCCGAGCGAGCGCGAGGTGGCGCTGCTGATCTGCGAAGGCTGTTCCAACGCGGAAGTGGCCCGGCGGCTGAAGAAGAGCCCGCTCACGACGAAGAAGCAGCTCACGTCGATCTTTGCGAAACTGAACGTGCCCACGCGCGGAAAGCTGATGGCACTGATGCGGTGAACGGGCGGCGCGCGGCGGCCCGGCGGCGCGCGATCGCATTGCAACCCGCGAAAAACGCCGGCCGGAAACCGGCCCTTCTTTTCACAAATTCCAGCGAAAGCCGATGACGCCGCTCATGCCATTGTATTCGTTGTAGTCCTGGCGCAGGGCTTCGCTGCCGTTGTAAGCCCGGGTGGGTTTGTTGGTGAGATTCGAAACCTCCCCGTAGATGGTCCAGTTGCGCCAGAATTTATAGCTGGCGGTGAAGTCGAGTGTGGTGCTCGGCAGCTGGAAGCGGCCGACGCCAAGAGCGGCGTCCGTGGCGAGTTCGAAGAACGTCCCGCTGCGTTTGAGGAGTGAGAGGCGGGCGCGCACCGGCCCCCGGTCGTAGCGGAGGCTGGCGTTGATCGTGTTCTTCACCTGATCGAAGAGCGGCACCTTCGTGCCCGCGAGCGCGAGCAGGCCGGTGTCCAGTTCGGAGTCGATGTGGGTGTAGTTGAGCGAGACGCCGAAACCATCGAGGGGGGCAGGCAGGAACTTGAACTGCGAATCGTAGCCGAGCTCGACGCCCGTGAGGCTGCCCCCGGGGGCGTTGCGAAACGTGGTGACGCGGATGTTGGGCTCGCCGCGGAACGTTTCCAACTGCGTCTGGCGATAGACCGGGTTTTTCAGTTCCTTGTGGAAGACACCGGCCGAGAGCGCGCCGACGGAACCGAGGTAGTGCTCGACGCTGAGGTCGAGATTCTTCGACAAGACCGGTTTCAGATTGATGTTGCCGAGGGTGGCGGCGTCTCCGGCGGTGGTGAGCACCGCGTTGGGATTGAGCTGATTGAAGGTCGGCCGGGCAATCGTCTCGTTGTAGGAGCCGCGGACAACGACCGCTTTGCTCACGTCGTAGCGCAGATGCAGGCCGGGCATCCAGGTCGTGTAGTCCCGCTCCGGGGTGATCCGGGTAGCGACGGTGCCTTTGATATCATAACCTTCGAAACGGGAGTTGGTCTGCTCCGCGCGCACGCCGGCGATGACGGCGAGCCGGCCGAGTTTGAACTCACCCATGAGGTAACCGGCGGTGATTCTTTCACTGGCCGAGTAGTCGTTGTAGATGCTGTTGAAATCGTTCGTGGCCGTCGGCACGAGCAAACCGCGCGAGATCAGGGTGTCGGACACCTTGCGGACGACCGCGGGATCGAGGAAATAGCCGAAGTCATAGTGGCCGTCGCTCGTGCTGGTTGCGCGATAGTTGGCGATGAGCGAGGGGATGTCGGCTTGGCCGGTGTAGCCGGTGAGCGACCACGCGGCGTTCGCGTTATAGTCGCGGCGCGTTTCGTTTTTGTCGCGGGTGCGATCGCGCACCTTGAGGCCAGTCTTAAATTTCACCGCCACGTCGGCGAGGGTCATCGCGCGGCTGGCGTTGAGCGCCGCGTTGAGTTCGTTGTCCCAATATTCGGACGAGCCGCGAAAGAGGGAGCGCATCGTGAAGACGCTGGCCATGGCGGGATTATTCCAGGCGAGACCCGTCGTGGTGTGGACGGCGCCAAACGAGGTGAACGGCGCGTTGCCCGGGGTGGTGCTGTAACTGGTGTTGAAGGCGGCGCTTTGGAAGATGGTTTGGAGCGCCGTGTCGCGATTGCCGTCCCAGTTGGCAAAGTTGTAGCCGACGAGGTAGTCGAGCTTGGTGTCGCCGACGCTCGATTCGCCGGTAAAGGCCACCGTGCTGGTCTTTTGCACCTCGTCGAAATCGCGGACCTCGTGGCGCACGGTGTTGCCCGGCGCAGAAAGGTTCGTGTAGGTGTCGTCGGTCGCGGTCGGGGCGGAGATGACCGGGAGGGTCTTGTCCGCGGCGCGGACGAGAGACTGAAAAACTTGGGCGCGCTGGCGGCCGCGGTTGGTATCGCGGATGTTGGTCGCGGCGGCGAAGCGGAGATGGTTCTGATCATTCGGACGCCACTCGAACGATCCGTTCAAACCGGAGCCTTTGACGTCATCGAAAAAGTGCTGGAGCACATACGAGTCCATCACCCACGCCCGGAGGGGGACGATGGTCGTCGAGGAGCCGATGCGGTAGCCGAGGGTGTCGAGCCACCCGGTCGTGCTGTTGCGCTGCTTGAGAATCGCTTCGGCGCGGTGGTTGGCGGCGAGGGAGAGGCCGAACTGCTTTTGGGCGCCAAAGAGATCGGAGACGGTGGCCGACACCTCGTGCCCGGGATTCTTGTAAGGGTAGCCGCCGGTGTAGTCGTTGATCATGTCCGTGTAGTTGAGGCCGGCTTTGAGACTGGCGGTGCGCTGGTTGCTGCTGAACGCACTGCGCGTACGGACATTGACCGCGCCGCCGATGGAGTCGGCGTCTTGGCTGGGCAGCAGCGTCTTGCTGACTTCGATTTGGTCGGCCACCTCCGAGGACACGACATCGAGTGGAACGCGGCGAGTGATGCCCCCAGAGTCGGTGGCATTGACGCGCATGCCGTCGATGGTCACGGCGTTGAAGTCGGCCGACATGCCGCGGATGGTGACGTAGCGGCCTTCGCTGCCGCCGGTGTCGCGATCGGTTTCAACGGTGACGCCGGGCAGGCGCTTCATGGCGTCGGCGATGTTCTTGTCGGGGAACTGGCCGGAGAAATCGGAGGAGATGATGTTCGTGAGGTTTTGCGCGGCGCGCTGCTGGTTGAGGGCGCGGGCCTGGCCGGTGCGAGTGGCCTCGACGGTGACCGCGGCGAGCGTGAGGGTCTCGTCGCCGAGCGAAATGGCGAGGCGCACGGGGGCGGTGGCCAGGGTGATGGCCTGGGATTTCGGCGGCAGGCCGAGGTAGTCGAAAGCGAGCGTGTAGGTGCCGGGCAGCGCGGTGAGCGTGAACTCGCCGTTGGCGTCAGTGGCGGTGCGGAGCGGTGCCGCGGCGGCGGCGGGCGTGAGCGTGACAGTGGCGCCGCGAAGGACAGCCTGCGTCGCGGCGTCGGTCACGCGGCCGGAGATCGTGGTGCTGGCGGATTGGGCCGAGGCACGGTGGCCGGCGGCGAAGGCGAGCGCGATGAGAAGCGGAAGAAATTGGGCAACGAGACGGCTGAGATGGCGGTACATGGGGGGGCAGAGTAGCAAGAAGCACGGCCATGCACATACCACCTTGGGAGTATTCGAAGGGAGAGTGTGTGGGAGACGCCGACGCCGGGCCCGGAGGTCCCGGCGCTACCTCGGGCGATACTACCTCGGGCGATACTACCTCGGGCGATACTACCTCGGGCGATACTACCTCGGGCATGACGGGCGACCGCGAAAGGTCTGGGGTAGAGCCGGGACCTCCGGGCCCGGCTTAATCGCCCACCTCACTTGCCCAGATTCCAGAGCACGTGTGTTCCGCTCTTGCCCGCGACGACGATGTCCTTCCAGCCGTTGCCATCGAGATCGGCGAGCCGGATTTGCAGACCGATGCCGGGGCCGTCGTTGACGATGGTGAACTTGGTGAACTTCTTTGTCTCGGCATTCCACTTGAAATAGTAGAGGCAGCCAGGATCCGAGTCGCCCGGGTCGTTGCCGCTGTGGGCCTTCACGCGGCGGCCGGTGATCAGTTCGGGCTGGCCGTCCTGGTCGATGTCCTCCCACACGAGCGCGTGCGCCTGCGAGAAGCGGTCGTCGATCAGGTGATGGCGCCAGTTGGTGGAACCATCCTTGTTGTCGTCGCGCCGCTCCTCCCACCAGAGCCCGTAGTTGTGGCCATTGCCCCAGATGAAATCGTTGCGGCCGTCACCGCTCAAATCGACCACGATCATCGGCGTGCTCGCGTGCGGGAGTCTCCAATCGGGATGCTGGATCCACGATTTCGAGGCGGCGCCCTGTTTCGGGCGTTCGTACCAGCCGTTGCCATAGAGTATGTCCTCGTGACCGTCGCCGTTGAGGTCGCCGAAGCCGATGCCGTGCCCGTTCATGGCGGGGCCGCCCTCGTGGATCGTCCACGGCTTGCAGATGGGTTCGTTTTTTTCGCCCCGGGCGAACTTGTAGACCATCATCGGATTGTTTTCGCCGTAGGAGTTGACGACGTATTCCGGAATGCCGTCGCCGTCGAAATCGCGCATCTCCGACCACTCGTTCTGGCCCAGCTTGGTATCGACGAGCACATGCTGCTGCCACAAGCCGGGACCCTTCAGGCCGGCCGCGCCGGGATTCTGGTACCAGCTGATCTTCGTGTCCATGAATGCGCCGCTGACGACGTCAATCCAGCCGTCGCCGTTCACATCATAGGCGTGTTCGCCGCAATTGGTGAGGTAGTCCTTGCCGAAGGGTTCGAGTTTTCGGAGCGGGATCTTTTCGGTGAAGCGGGGCCCGGGATACCAAAAATCGCCGGCGCTGATATCGAGGTGTCCGTCCTTGTTGAAGTCGGCGACCGCGCAGCCCTCGTTGTTGTCCACGTGCAGTTGCTGCACGCGGAATTTCAGGCCGGCAGGCTGATTCTTGCCTGCGGCCTTGCCCTTGGCTTTGGGGGCGGTCGCGGCCAGAAGCGGCCCGGACGAAGCCGCCGCCAGCAGCAGGGCAACGCAGATCAGATTCAGGCATCTCGTTCTTTTCATCGGTTGGGAGGAGGTAAATGATTCGCACGATCCCGGCCGTTCACGCTGGCGGCCGTGGTGATCGCAGGGATGCAGGCTGAGGGCAGGAGTGATCCATTCGCGACGTGCCGTCAATGGCGACGCAGGACCGAAATCCGGTGGCTTCGCGGCGCCTTGCTAAAAATGCCTTGTCGACCGAAAGTGAGTCATGGCTGATGAACGCGTCATCGAACGGACCAGGAGGTCCGTTCTCCGTCTGATCCAACTCCAGCGCGGCGCGGATAGCACACCCACGCCATCGGTTCACCGCCGCCGGATGACCACGCGAACGCCGGCGGCCGTGGGGATGACGATATTGGGAATCGAAATTCTGCCGTCGCGCCCGGTTGTCACGGCGATCGGCTGTGCCCCGCCCATCACGACGCTGAGTTTCGCATCCTGGCCGACCTTGAACCGCTGGACGCGGCGCAGGCTCATGTCGGTCTGGACCGGATACTGGATGCCGGGAAAGTCAGCCCGTACGGTGATGGCATAACGATCCGGCTCGTCCTCGATGTCCTGCCAATCCAAACCTCGATTGATCCACCCGACGATGTCGCCGTCGGCCGGCTGGCCGTTGCCCGGATCGCGGTTGGACGAGGCGCCGGCAAACGCGGGATAACTCTGATCGAGGCGGAACCGCCGGAAGCGTTGCGTCCAGGCTTTCACGTCGTCGGGCGCGTCCTTGCCCGCGGTGCTATGGATACCGTCGTCCCAATAGACCGCGAAGCCATGCCCGTGGTCGCTGAGCGCACGGTAGAACGGGGGATTGTTCTGCCAGGGAATCGAGTCATCCTTGCGGCCGTTCAAGATAAAGAGATACGGCAGGTCCGTCCTGGTCTCGGTCACAAACTTTGTGCCGTCGAGGCGTTCGAGGAGCGGCACGCCCTCGTTGGTTTTCAGTGCTGGGGTGATCGCGCCGGTCCAGCACGAGGGCTCGAGCCGGTGGGCGCTGCCCTTGCCGAGATAGGTGTAACTGACGATTGGCACGTGGGCATGGCACGCGGCAAACAGTTCCGGGTGCCGCAGGCCGAACGATATCGTGCCGCAACCGCCCATCGAACTGCCGGAGCAGTACCACCGTTTTGGATCGGTTTGATAATGCCGTCCCACCCAGTCGAGGATCCAGAGCAGCTGTCGTTCAGTATAGTTGGTCGGCGTGCCCTGGGCCATGAGCTCGCGATC
Organism: Opitutaceae bacterium; assembly: GCA_044344465.1. Lineage (GTDB taxonomy): Bacteria > Verrucomicrobiota > Verrucomicrobiia > Opitutales > Opitutaceae > ER46. Next base: position 7,288 of record JBIJCX010000153.1, on the reverse strand, counting down.
GTAGATGTTCGAATTGTATCCATACCAGAACGTCCAGATCGCCGGGGCGCCGCCATCGCCCGCCTCTTGGTGCGGCCGGTTGATCCACGTGCGATCGGTCGGCCGGATCACGACCTCATCACCCTGGACACGCACACTGAACCGAAAGGGCAGGCCCTCGCGCCACCCCATCGTGGCATCGCCGAAGGCAAGATACTCGCTGTCCGCGATCACGCCACTCTTGGCATGGAGATTGAGCCACAGGCCCTTCCCTTGGCCGGCCCCGGGCGCGGGCGGCAGCCCAGGGCGTTGCCAAATCGGTTGTATATAGCCCGGCAACGCCGCCACGCCCTCGGCGAGCGCATTGCGGCCGGGAACGAGGGTGAAGTCCTCCTTGCCGGCAGGGTCCGTGTGGGTGACGGCAAAATATAACTGGCCGCGGGTGTTGCGGGCCACGGTATGTACAAAGAGGCCGCCCTTCGGATCGAGCCGCTCTTCGGTCCCTTGCAGCCGATAACCGCGCGAACGATCGGATACCCCTTGCTTCGAGAACGAGGCCTTGTCCTCCCACCAATCCATCGCGCTCTGCCGCTCGATATGATGGCCGATCCGTTGCGCCTTGGTGACGTCCGTGATCGGCGCGGCGGCCGCATACACATTGAACGTCGTCCCGGTCATCGTTTCCGCCTCCGTCCACGTCAGGAAGATCTGACCGTCGCGGGCGCTGGCCTTCAGCCCGCTGGCCGCCGGTGCGGCCCCGGCTTCGTTGCCCAGCGCCACAAAAACCAGCAAAGCGACAAGTAGTCCGTGTCTCGTGAATTTGTTCATAGTTTGGGTTCGCAGGCCGGTGACGGTTGAGGCGCAATGAGACGACGGCAAGACGTCACCTTTCAAACTACGGTTCCCATGATTCCTTCATCGCACGAGCTTTTCTCCGAGCGTTTCGGTTCCGCCCAGGTGCTTTTCTTTTCCACGCGATCCGCCCTGGGCGAGGCGGCGGCCGCGCATGCCGCCGAATTGATCCAAGCCGCCATCAAGAGAAAGGGGCGGGCGCGGATGATGGTGGGGACCGGCAACTCCCAGGACGAACTCATCGATGCCCTGGTCCAACGACGCGAGGTGGATTGGGCGCGAGTCGAAGCCTTCCATATGGACGAGTATATAGGGATTTCCTCCGCTCATCCCGCCAGCTTTCGTCGCTGGTTGAAAACCAGGGTCGCCGCGAAAGTGCCGCTCGCCGACGTTCATTACCTGGAAGGCGATGCCGTTGATATCGGTCGTGAAATCGCCCGCTATTCCCGCCTGCTCTCCTCGGCACCGCTCGACCTGGCGTTTGTCGGATTCGGCGAAAACGGCCACATTGCCTTCAACGATCCGCCGGTTGCCGACTTTGCCGATCCGGCGGTGGTCAAGGTGGTCACCTTGGAGGTCGCCTGCCGCCGGCAGCAAGTGGGCGAAGGTCACTTCAAGACCATCGACTCGGTTCCGCAGCAAGCCATCACCGTCACGTGTGCGGAGCTGCTCCGGGCCGAGTCCTGGATTTGCGCAGTACCCGAGCGACGGAAAGCGCAGGCCGTCCGCGATGCCTTGCTCGGGCCGGTCTCCACCGTGTGCCCCGCGTCGGTGGTGCGGCGTCATCCCGCGGCTTCTGTCTATCTCGATGCGGAATCCGCGTCGCTCCTGCCGCGAGCAGCCCGGTAGGCGTGCATGATCGAGGTTGCGGATTGGTTTTCGTTTTCGCCGAAATTGTGCCTTTTTGCCGCCGATGATACTGGAAGTATTGCCCACCCGCAGCGGCGGCGCCGCCGAGAACATGGCCGTGGACTTCCTGATGCTGCAGCGCTACCCACACGCCGGCGGGCCGCGTTTCCGGCACTACGGATGGCGCGCCCCGGCTTTCACCTTCGGTTATGCGCAAAGAATTGCCTTCGTCCGCGAACAACTGCCGGCAGGCGAAACCTTCGATCTCTGCCGGCGGCCGACGGGCGGCGGAATCGTCGATCATCGCGATGACTGGACGTATGCGTTGGTGATTCCCCGCGGGCATCCGCTGGAGGAGTTGCGCGCGGCGCAAAGCTATCGCGCGGTGCACGAAGCGCTGGCGGAGGCCTTGCAGGCTCTGGGGGTCGACGCGTTCACGAAGCGCACCGCCGCCGAACCGGGTGAATCGGCCGTGGGTGTCGACGCCCCGCCGATCCCAAAGTCGCTCTCGTCCCCGGAGGCCGCGGTGCAGGAAGGCGTGTGCTTTCAACGCGCGGAAGTCTACGACGTCGTGAACTCTCGGACCGGGGAAAAGGTCGCCGGCGCCGCGCAGAAACGAAACAAACACGGGCTGCTGTTCCAGGGTTCGATCTGGCGCCGCGCGGCGGGCGGCGCGGTGGTCGATTGGGATCAGTTTGAGGAGAATTTTGTCGGGCGGCTGGCCGCCGCGTTGGGGGCCGAGGCCGCTCCGACCCCCTGGCCGGAATTCAACGAGGACGAGGTCAGCGGGTTGACCGATCAGTATTCGATCCGCGAATGGATCGAGTACCGGTAGCGGCGTGCCGGATGGCGGGTGCATCTCCCAATTTTCGATCCCGAAGGCATGGAATTGTAGCGGCGGTCTAAGACCGCCGAAAAATTGCTATAAGGATTAGTCCGACGCGGTCGGCGGTCATAGACCGCCGCTACAGGGGGCGAGGGTCAATCGGGAGATGCACCCCCGGACGGCCTTTCCATGCGAAACCGCTTGCCCGTCGCCCGGGCACTGCTAACACCGGCACGCCGATGCCCCCCTTTGATCGCCGATTCTCTCCGCGTCCGGACTTACTGTGACACCCGCGTCCACTCCTGTTCGCCCGGCGGGCAATTCAGGTGCACCCTCCGGCCCGGAGCACGAGCTCGAGGCCCGCACGATTCGCAAGGTGACGATCCGGCTGATCCCTTTCCTGATTGTCTGCTACTTCGTGGCGTACCTGGACCGGGTGAATGTCGGATTCGCGGCGTTGACGATGAACAAGGACCTCGGGCTGACCTCGTCGATGTTTGGCTTTGGCGCCGGGGTGTTCTTCCTCGCCTATTTCGTGTTCGAAGTTCCGTCCAATCTCTTCCTGAACCGGTTTGGTGCCCGCAAGTGGATCGCGCGGATCATGTTCAGCTGGGGCATCCTCTCGGGCCTGATGGCGTTCATCCCGGGCATCGCCGCTTTCACGGGTCTGCGCAACGACCATACCTTCTACGGTCTCCGGGTGCTGCTCGGCATCGCCGAGGCGGGCTTCTTTCCCGGTATCATCTTTTATCTGACACTTTGGTTTCCCGCCCTGTACCGGGCGCGCATCATCGGCTACTTCATGGCCGCAATACCGTTTTCCTCGGTCATCGGCGCCCCGATCTCAGGCCTCCTCCTGGATTTGCACGGAATGGCCGGGATGGCCGGCTGGCAATGGATGTTCATCATCGAAGCCGCGCCCGCCGTCGTGCTGGCGGTGGTCACGTTTTTCTATCTGACCGACCGGCCGAAGGACGCCACCTGGCTGGCTGACGATGAGCGCGCCTGGCTGGCCGCCCGCCTTCTGGCCGAGGAGCAGCAGCGAACAAAGGCAGCGCATTTCAGCATCCTCGCGTCGCTGGTGAATCCCAAGATCCTCGCGCTGGCGGTGGTGTATTTCGGCACGGTTTCCGTCAACTACGGCGTCGGCTTCTTTTTGCCCCAAATCGTCAAGGGCTTCGGCCTGAGCAACGCCATGACCGGCGGCGTCACCGCCCTTCCTTACGTGGTCGGCACGATCGGGATGATTTGGTACGGCCGCCGCTCCGACCGTAAACTCGAGCGCCGCGGCCACGTCGCGGTGGCACTGGCCATCGCGGCCTCGGGCATCGCCCTTTCCACCGTGCTCGACCATCCGGCGCTGAAAATGCTCGCCCTGTCGGTGAGCGCGTTCGGCGTGTTCGCGGCGCTGCCCGTGTTCTGGACCCTGCCCACGGCGTTTCTTTCGGGCGCCAGCGCCGCCGCTGGCATCGCCGTCATCAACTCGATCGGCAATCTCGCCGGCTTCACCGGCCCGTTTGCGATGGGCTGGATTAAAGACCATACCGGCAGCTACACCGGCGGCCTGCTGCTCGTCGCCGGCTGCGCGACGCTGGCAATGATCCTGGTGCTTGTCCTCCGCCATGATCGCCACTTGGAGCGGCCACCGGGGTCGGAGCTGGTCCCGGAAACAAGCGCCGGCCGCTGACGCGCGAATCCATCAGGGTCGTGGCGCGCCGACGGAGAACGGACCTCCCGGTCCGTTCAAGGATTTCGCCGCCGATTTCACGGCACGGGTGGGAGACAGAAACTGAAACGGACCGGGAGGTCCGTTCTCCTGCCGTCGTCGAATCGCGATGGCCTGATGGTTTGAAACACCGCCCTACTTCTGCACCGCGGGCGCAACGGCCGGTGCGGGTTGCCAGAAGTAGCGGCCCGTCTTCTCGCGCTGCCAGCGGATGGAGACGGCGGCGGCCACCAGGACTGCGAGTACCACCAGGACCGTGATGCGCCGTTTCTGCCGGGCCGCCTCCTTGTCCTCGTACGGATCCTCGAGCGAGCGTTTCGAACCCGCCGGGAGTGTCGCGATATCCGTGAGCGCGGTGCCGAAGGGAATGTTGATCTTGACCCGGCCGTTAACCGCCCAGCCGTTGCCTTCGAGGATCGGGCCGACGGTGCGTTGCCGGAGCTTGAGCGCGGCGATGAACATCGAGGGCAGCGAGATCACGAGCATCAGGCCGACGAGAATCAACGGGAGCTGCCAGCCGGGGACGTCCACGAACTTCGCGAACAGCGTCGCGATAAACGTGCCGATGGAGCCGATCGCCACGCCGATGCCGGTGATGAGGGCGAGGTCGACTTTCTTGGGTTCGGGCTTCGCTTTGTCGGCATGGGCGGCTTTTTCCGCGACCGAGGCGAGCTTGCTGCTGGCCTCGGCATCGGCGGCCGCGGCACGCTTGGCGACCTGCTCCTCGACGAAGCGGATGAATTTCTTGTAGGGCGACCAGAACGCCTGCCGGATGCTGATCGGATTGTCGACGATGCTGGTGATGACGGCGTCCCAGTCGCGACCCTTGCGGTCGTAGAACACCCCGTGACGTCCGACGAAGAGGTAGTCGCTGTCTCCCTGGGTGAGACAGGCGGCGATATTCATCGGCGGGACGCCGGGACGGGTGCACGAACAGTAGGCGATGTACGCCTTGCTCATCGCTGCGAGCGGATTGGGGCCATCGACGCGGAGGCAGAGTTCGGTCGAGCGACTGTCGAGGAAGAGCGTGCCGGCCTGAAAGACGGCATAGCGATCGCGGGAATAGAAGTCGGCAAAGTTGACGAAATTATGGAGCAGCGGCCGGAGATCCCGATGGTAGCGGGCGAGCCGTTCGACATCGGTGATGGCCTTGAACTCGGGTTCGAGCGCCTTGTCCTGCGCCACCAGGGCGGCGAGGGCGGCCCGGCCGGAACCGGCGAGAATCTCCTTCACGCGCGCGACGCCGAGTTTCTCGACGGCGCTGCCCGCCTTGCCCCCGAGCCAGGTTTCGTACGCGGAGAGTTGCGCGTTCAGCCCGGCCCATTCCGCCGCTGTGAGCGTCGTCTTGTCGGCGCCGAAGAGCGGGGCAACGGCTTTCGCCTGGAGCGTGGCGAGCGCGCCGGCCCAGGCCGGGTTAACGCCTTCGAGGAGAGGCAGGGGTTTGCCGCCCTCGATGCGGGCGAGTGGGAAGCCCGCGACCTCCTCCGCCGAAATCTTCATGTCCTTCCCGGCAATCGCGAGGTACTCGGTCTCACTGCGGTTGAGGGCGGCGAGAGCCCGGGCGTCGAAGGCCGCGAGGCGGGTGCGGGCAAAGTAGTCCTCGACCTTGGCCCGCACCCCCTTGACCGCGGCGCAGGCCGCATCGGTGGCGTCACCGAGGATGGCGATGTCCTTGGTGGCGCTTTTCTCGATCCAGGCGACGTAGGCGGCGAGATCGGTGAAGAACGCCTCGATCTTGTCGGCCGTCACCCCGAGGGAACCCGTGCGATCGGCGGTCCCGCCACTGCAGGCGATGATATCCTTGATCAACAGCTGCACTGCCGGATCCTCGGTCGCCTCGGGCGGAATGACGCCGTCGCCGTTCAGGGGACTGGAGGAGAAAATTTTCGCGGTGTCGGTGGCCTCCGTGACGCTGATCGCCGTGGCGTCTTTCTTGCCGAGGTTGGCGAGGATCTGCTTGGCGGAAGCGAGCAGGACCTTGCCATCCGGAGTGGAGACGTCGATGGCGGCCAGGGGGAGGGCGTCGGCGCCCGTGAGCAGAACGCCGGGATCGTTGACCCGGGTGGTCGCCCATTTCACCGCGGCAAGGAGCTCGGGCACCCGGATGCGCCCGTCACTGTCGGTGTCGATGAGGGCGAGGGTTTTTTCGTCGAGTTCGAGGCCCTTGACCGGGCAGCTGAGTGCGACCCACAGTTTTTGGTCGAGCTGGTCGAGCGCGAGCAGGTCGGCGCCGGTGGCGAGAGCGACCTGATCGAGGCCGCCGGTACGGAAGAATTTCCAACTGTGAACCGTCGATGAGGTAGGCATGGCGAAGGACTGGATGGAGGCGAAATTTGTAGGTCAATTCGGTTATTGGGCGCAATTTACATTTGCGGCGGCGCCCCGCTTGTTCGCTGCAGGGTGAGCACGCATTCGAGGTGGCGCGTCTGGGGGAAAAGATCGAAGGGCTGGGCGGCAACGAGGGTGTAACTGGCCGCGAGGAAAAGGCGGAGATCGCGCATCTGCGTTGCCGGGTCACACGAAACGTACACCACGGTGCGCGGCCCGAAGGCGAAGAGCTGGGCGAGAAAAGCTTCGTCGCAACCCTTGCGCGGCGGGTCGATGATCACCGCGGTGTCAGCGGGCGGAAAGTCGAGGCCGGCAAAAATCGCGGCGGCGTCGCCCGCCTTGAAGGTGGCATTCGCGATGCCGTTGGCGGCGGCATTCTCGCGCGCGAAGCGCACGCTCGACTCGCTGATCTCGATGCCGGTGACGCGCTCGAAGGCCGGGGCCGCCGCGAGCGCGAACAGGCCGCTGCCGCAATAGGCATCGACGAGACAATGCGCTCCGCTCGCCGCCGCCTGTTCGCGGACGTAGCGCGTGAAGGCCGGCAGGATAAACGGGTTGTTCTGGAAGAAATCGCGCGCGAGGAAATGCAGCTTCAGCCCGTCGATGCTCTCGTTCACGATCGTGTCGTGCTCGGTGGTCACCTGGCCGCCGGCGTCGCGGAGCAGCAGCGTGGAGGCGCGGACGAACTCCCCCGCCGCGGCGCGCCGGTGGATGTCGGCCCGGGCGGC
>JBIJCX010000515.1:0-4848 GCA_044344465.1 Opitutaceae bacterium | reverse complement strand
TAGGGGCCGGACGTGGGCGCAATATGATCTCAAAGAATTCGGCCGGCGAACGCCCATCCGCTTCCACGAGATGAACAGCGAAGGCTGGTTCAGGGTGGACCTACGATTGAGATGGTTCGACCGCGGCGAGGTCTTGTTCATCAAGCCGAAGCAGCCTGAGCGGGGACGAACGTGAGCAGGGATTGAACAGGCTGCAGCTAGACCCGGTTTCATTAATTCTGTAGCCGCGCTTGAGCCGAAGGCGAAAGCGTGGACGCACGGTGTCCACGTTGTCGCTGCGCTCCAACGCGGCTACACCTTTTCTGAAACCGCTCTAGATCCGGTTTGAACGGAGCGGCAACGTGAAGTGCCGCGGTGACCTTCCGATGGCGGCGGGCAAGAGGCGCGGCCCGCATCGCAGTCTCGCCAGTTCCCCTGGCGGCCGCTTTGCTCCGCCCGATGCTGTTCTGGCTGAAAAAAACCCTTACGTTCTGGCTCATGCCGCTGCCGCTCGGGCTGGCGCTGCTGGCCGTCGGGCTGTTGCTGATACGCTGGACGCGGCGCCGGCGGCTGGGCCGGGCGCTCGTCATCGCCGCGGTCACCCTGCTGCTGCTCGCGAGCAACCGGTTTGTCGCCTACTCCCTGGTGCGGCCCCTGGAGACTCGATTTCCGGCCATGCCGGAATTTGCCGGGGCGGCGCCGGCCAATCTCGCCGCCTGCGGCTTTGTGGTCGTGCTCGGAGGCGGCAACCACCGCACACCGGGGCTGGCCGCTTCGAATCTCCTCTCCACTTCGGCTCTGTCGCGCCTGGTGGAGGGCGTCCGAATCTTGCGGGTCCTGCCCGGCGCGAAACTGATCGTCACCGGCCCCGGTGCCCCGAGCGCGCCGCAGGAGCCGACCCACGCGGCGATGCTGGGGCGGGCGGCGGTGGGGCTGGGCGTCGCGCCGGAACGAATCCTCTTCATCGATACCGCGCGCGACACGGAGGAGGAATCGCAGGCCGTGCAACAGCTGGCGCACGGCACGCCGGTGGCCCTCGTCACCTCGGCCTGGCACATGCGGCGCACCGTCGCGCTTTTCCGCAGCGCGAGGGTGACGGCCGTGCCTTGCCCCGCGGATTTCTCGACCAAGGACAATCCCGACTGGAAGCTGGAGGATTACCTCTGGGATACCTGTTCCCATTACGGCACCTCCCTCGGCCTGCGCGAACACCTCGGCTACCTGTGGATTTGGCTGCGGGGAAAAACCTGAGAGGGCGTCTAAAAAGGTTCATCGGTTTGTCATTCTGAGCGGAGCGAAGAATCCAGCGAGAATTTCGCCCGGGGAGAAAGGCGCCGAAAGTTCAATTGGATTCTTCGCTGCGCTCAGAATGACAGTGCTTGTTAGACGCCCACTGAACGGCGAGCATTGCCCGGGAGCGACTCGGGCGACGGTGAAATATTTCTACCAGAAAAATCTTTGTACCCTCAAAAGAGGCTGGCACCGGCGTTCACGCCAAATCGTAATGACAGGCCACGGTGTGGCTGCTGAGATTGGGCGCGGGGCGCAGCGCCGGTGCCTCGATCCGGCAGCGATCGGTCGCGTGCGGGCAGCGCGGATGAAAGGCGCAGCCCTTCGGCGGATCGATGGGCGAGGGCACATCGCCTTGCAGGACGATCCGCTCGCGGCGGCCGTGCGGGTTGGGGCGCGGAATCGCCGAGAGTAAGGCGCGGGTGTAGGGATGGCGCGGCGCGCGATAAATATCATCCGCCGCGGCCAGTTCCACGATCTTGCCGAGATACATGATCGCGATGCGATCGGACACGTGCTTCACGACCGCGAGGTTGTGGGCGATGAAGAGATAGCTCAGCCCGAGTTCGCGTTGCAGATCGAGCAGCAGGTTCAGCACCTGGCTCTGGATCGAAACATCGAGGGCCGAGACCGGTTCGTCGCAGACGAGCATCCGCGGGTTCAACGCCAGCGCGCGCGCGATGCCGATGCGCTGCCGCTGCCCGCCGGAAAATTCGAACGGATACCGGCCTGCCGCGACCGCGGGCAGGCCGACCTGGTCGAGCAACGCCGCGACACTGTTCTTCCGGCTCGCCGTGTCGCCCACCCCGTGGATGGCAAAGGGCTCGCTCAGGATTTCGCCGACCGTGTGGCGCGAGTTGAGCGACTCGACCGGATCCTGGAACACCATCTGCAGGTGGCGGCGGTGCGGTTTCAGCTCGCGCTGGCGGAGCGGAGCCAGATCCGCGCCTTCAAAGAGGATCTGTCCGGCGGTCGGGCGATGCAGCCGGACGATACATTTTCCGAGGGTGGATTTGCCGCAGCCGGATTCGCCGACGAGGCCCAGCGTCTCGCCGGGTTGCAGCGAAATCGACACGCCATCGACGGCCTTGCAGGTGCGGGCGGCGCGCAGGAACACGCCCTCGCGCACGGGGAAATGCATGCGCAGATCGCGGAGCTCGAGCAGGGGCGCGGTTGGGTCGGTGGTTTCCACGGAAAGGGTTTAGCGGTGAGGATTCGGCAAGGGCTGCCCACGGAACACACGGAATACACGGAAAAAATGAGTGGCCCACACAGCAGAAAAACAGATTCCCTCTCCCAGCGAAGAGTTCGTCCAAGCGCGATGCGGCGAATTCATGCGGTTTCGTTTCCGTGTCTTCCGTGTGTTCCGTGGGCAAATCATCTCTGTTGTTTAGATGGTCTCAACGTGCCGGCAGTTCGCGCCAGCGGTGGCAGGCGGCTTCGTGGCCGGGCGCGACGGACTCGAGGGCGGGCGCGGTCGAGCAGCGATCGATGCGGAAGGGGCAGCGGTTCTGGAAACGGCAGCCGACGGGCAGATCCTTCAGACTCGGCACCATGCCCTCGATCACGTTGAGCCGCGTCTTGCGCGGATTTTCGAGCAAGGGGATCGAATCAAGCAACCCGCGCGTATAAGGATGCGACGGGTGATCGAAAATGTCCTTCACCGGCCCCGCCTCGGCCACGCGGCCCGCATACATCACGACCACGTCGTTGCACGTCTCGGCGATGACGCCGAGATCGTGCGTGATCAACACGATGGCGAGACCCATGTCGCGCTGCAGGCTCTGCATCAGCTCGAGGATCTGCGCCTGGATCGTGACGTCGAGCGCCGTCGTCGGCTCGTCCGCGATCACGACCGCGGGTTCGCAGGCAAGGGCCATGGCGATGACGACGCGCTGGCGCATGCCGCCCGAAAGTTGGTGCGGGTATTCGCCCATGCGCACCTCGGGCGCCGGGATCCCGACCTTGCGCAACATGTCGGTGCCGCGGCGCCACGCCTCGGCCTTGTCCTTGGTGCGATGGAGCAGGAACACCTCGCTCAACTGCCGTCCGATCGAGTGGACGGGATTGAGCGCGGTCATCGGTTCCTGAAAGATCATCCCGATCCGGCCGCCCCGGATCTCGTGCATCTCGTCGGCCGGCAGCGTGACCAGATCGCGGCCGTCAAAGAGTATCCGGCCGCCCTGGATGCGGCCCATCGGCTGGGGCAGCAGCCGCATGATCGAGAGGGCCGTGACGCTCTTGCCGCAGCCGGATTCCCCCACGATGCCGAGGGTGCGTCCGCGCCGGACATTGAAACTCACGCCATCGACGGCGGTCAGCCGGCCGGCATCCGTGTCGAAGGTCGTCACCAAGTCGTGGACTTCGAGGATGGTGTCAGCGGATGCGGAAGTGGGATTTTCGGCGGGCACGGTTAGGAGTGGGCAGGAAGTGTATCAAACCGGTTTGTCATTCTGAGCGCAGCGAAGAATCCAGCGTGCAGTGCGAACCCGGTGTGGGCTGCGTATGTCCAAGTGGATTCTTCGCTGCGCTCAGAATGACAGAAAAACATATTTTGAATACACCGCCTACTTCGACTTGAACTGGTCGAAAACCTGGAGCGCGGCGGGATACGTCCGGCCCGACTTCCGGGCGGCCTCGACTTCCTTTTTTGCTTCCGGGTCGATCCAGTGCAGAAAGAATTCCTCCATGTCGCGGCTCTGGGCGACATTGAAACCCTGGGGCCATTTCACGTACCGCCAGTAGCCGCCGCGGTAAAACGGGCGCTGCCAGCCGTTCACCCACGCGGCGTCCTCGTAGATGATTTCCTCGATCCGGGCGCCGAGCCGTTTGATCTCCTCGAGGCTCTCGGCCTTGTCATAGGTCTCAATCAAGCGATCGAGCTCGGGAATGAACGTCATCGTCATGTTGTTGGTCTGAACCGTCACCTTTTGCGGCCGCGGGTTCGGCTCGGCGCCAGCGGTGACGGTCACGGGCTTGCCCTCCTTGAGGTAGGCGTCGAGGTAGGCATTCGTGCCGTGATACATTTCCCAGTAGCGTGGGTATAACTCCACCGAGCGGGAGAGTGCCACGATACCGATGTCGTGATTCTTCTCCTGCATCTTCTTGAAACCGGTGGTGCTGTCCAGAATCTCGAGCTTGAACTCCAGTCCGGCCTTGAGCGCCTCCTGTTTCAGGATCGGGAGCATGTCGCGCAGGGCCGGACTGTAGGCCGTGATGGTAAACGCGAGGCGCTGGCCCGCCGCATTGGTCAAGACGCCGTCAGGCCCCTGCGTGGCAAATCCGGCCCGGGCGAAATACTCCCGCGCCTTCACCGGATCGAACGGCCGGGCCGTGATCGTGGGGTGCATCCGCCAGCCGTAGCCATCGGAGCGCGTCTGCATCTGCTCCGCATCGCCCCGGAAGAACTGCGAGCACACCAGGGCGATGTTGCTGGCGTGCTGGATGCCGATCCGGATGTCGCGGTTGTCGAGGTGCGGCTTGGCGCGGTTGATCCACAGGCCCCAGTCCGGCCGCGGCGTCTGGTTGTAGAAATTGAACCGGACGAGGCGGCCGGCCGCGACCTCCGGATGCGTTTCC
>JBIJCX010000018.1:0-51106 GCA_044344465.1 Opitutaceae bacterium | reverse complement strand
CAGCCCGTCGATGCTCTCGTTCACGATCGTGTCGTGCTCGGTGGTCACCTGGCCGCCGGCGTCGCGGAGCAGCAGCGTGGAGGCGCGGACGAACTCCCCCGCCGCGGCGCGCCGGTGGATGTCGGCGCGCGCGGCGGCGAGTTTTTCATTGATCGCATCGGTCGCGATGTCGCAGCGCGGCACGTCCACGAGGTCGAAACGCGTGCCCTGCCGCAGGAAGCCGATGGCGGGCGCGATCGCGGGCTCGCGCGGCGGATTGAAGTGCGGCGTGATCTTCGAGCGGTAGCCGAACTCCCGGGGCGAGGCGATGACCGGCGCCACGGCAAAGGTCACGCCCGCCATGTGCTCGAGCAGTTCGGCCACCTGGCGCTGCTTCCACCGCAGCTGCTCGGCGTAGGCGAGATGCTGATACTGGCAGCCCCCGCAGCGGCCGAAGAGCGGGCAGCGGGGCGCGATGCGCTGCGGCGAGGGGGCGAGAATCTCGATGACATCGGCCTCGGAGTAGTTCTTGTGGTTGCGAAAGACGCGGGCCCGGACCTTCTCGCCCGGCAGCGTGAACGGCACCATCACGACCCAGCCCGCGCCGGCCGGCGCGGAGGCTTCAAGCGTTGGGCTTTCAGCTTTAGGCCCGGCCAGGACCACGCGACCGAGGCCGACCCCGTGGTTCGTGAGCGTGGCGATCTCCAGCTCGATTTCCTGGTGATACGCGAAAGGATGGTCTTTGAATTTTTGCTTTTTGCCCACGGAACACACGGAACACACGGAAATGGAGCAAAAGACAAAATCCTTTTCCTCGCCGTCGGCTTTTCCGTGTGTTCCGTGTGTTCCGTGGGCATGACCGAACTAATCTCCAGCCTGCAGAATCCGCGGGTGAAACAGCTCGTGAAACTGCGCGATCGCCGGCCCCGCGACGAGGCCGGGGTGTTCCTGGTGGAGGGCTATCGCGAGATCCGCCGCGCCCTCGAAAAACGCGTCGCGTTGGGCGAGCTGTATTTTTCACCCGACTGGTTCCTGGGCGAGAATGAGCCGGCGCTGCTGGCCGCGGCCGAGGCGGCGGGCGCACAGCTGTTCGAGCTGACGAAGGAGGCCTTTGCCAAGGTCGCGTATCGCGAACGGCCGGACGGTCTGCTGGCCGTGGCCCCGCAGTGGCGGCGGGCGCTGGCTGATCTGGTGCTGCCGGCGGTGCCTTTTATCCTCGTGGTCGAGGCGATCGAAAAACCGGGCAATCTGGGCACGATCCTGCGCAGTGCCGATGCCGCCGGCTGCGATGCCGTGATCGTATGCGATCCCGTGACGGATATTTTCAACCCCAACGTCGTGCGCGCCTCGACCGGCGTGCTCTTCTCCGTGCCGCTGGTGGTCGAGGAAAGCGCGTGCGTACTCGCGTGGCTGCGCGAAAAGCAGGTGCGCACCGTCGCGACCACGCCAGCGGCGGCAACCCTTTACACCGCCGCGGATCTGCGTGGCCCGCTGGCCGTCATCATGGGCAGCGAGCAATATGGCTTGAGCGAATTCTGGCTGAAAAACGCCGACCTGCCGGTGCGAATCCCCATGGCCGGCCAGGCCGACTCGCTCAATGTCGCGATGGCGACGATCATCACCCTGTTCGAAGCCGTGCGCCAGCGGAGTGGTTGACGAGGTCTCGCCCGGGCGCCGTGATTTTACTTCGGCTGCCGCTTGCCCGGTTGCTGCGCTTGCACGCCGTGAAAGCGTGGGGGTTGCTCCGCGGTCGGCCACCTTGTCGCGCTGCTCCACAGCGGCTAATACTAACGTCACCTGATTATTAGACTTTTGGTTAATCGAGGTAGAGCCGGGACCTCCGGGCCCGGCTGAGGGGGAGCAGACGACCAAAACCGTCGGGCCCGGAGGTCCCGACGCTACCCAATAAAGTCTCTTTTCACCAGCCGCTGGTATAAAGTGCGGGACTCGCGCCCCCCCGGAGATGATCGATCAGCTCGGTCATGCCCTGCGCCATGCTCACCCGCGGTTCGTAACCGAGGTCGCGCCGGGCGGCGGTGAGGTCGAACCAGTGTTCCTTGGCCAGCTCCGCCGCGACGAAGCGGGTCATCGGCGGCTCACCCCCGACCGGCAGCACCCCCCAAGCTGCTTCACAGAGGGCACCGACCACGGAAGCGGCCCGGAGGGAAATGTGCTTCGTGATCGGTGGCTCGCCGAGCGCGCGCAGGAGATCGTTGATCCAGTCCCAGAGGCCCACCGGCTCGCCATTCGTGATAAAAAACGCGCGCCCCGCCGCCGGCCGGCGCCCCGGCGGCTTGTCATCTAATGGATGACAAGCCAGCAGGGCGCGCTCGGCGAGGAGGTGGGCGTCGACGGCATTTTCGACGTGGACCAGGTCGACGCGGTTCCGGCCGTCGCCGACGATGCGCAGGCGGCCGGCGCGGGCGCGCGCCAGCACGCGCGGCACAAGGTGCGGATCGCCCACACCCCAGATAAGGTGGGGGCGCAGCGCGATCGTGCTGAGGCCGGGCGAGTTTGCCGCCAGGACTTCGCCCTCGGCCTGGGCCTTCGTGAGTGGATAGGGACTCGGGCAGTCGGTGGTCAGCGGGAGCGACTCATCGGCGCCTGCGAGGTCGCGGCCATTGTAGACAACGCTCGGCGTGCTGGTGTAAACCAGCCGGCGGACACCGTGGGTGCGGCAGCCGTCAAGCAGGGCGCGCGTGCCGAGGACGTTGGCGCGAAAAAAATCAGCATAGCGGCCCCAGACCCCGACTTTGGCGGCAACGTGGAAAACCGTCTCAACCCCGGCGCACGCGGCGCGAACCGCCGCGGAGTCCTCGAGTGAAGCGCGGATGAACCGTACCCCGCGCGATTCAAGATCGGGTGCGGCCGTCCGGCCGAGGACCGTCACGGACCGGCCGTCGGCCAGGAGGCGCGCGACGATTCGCCGGCCGAGAAAACCAGTGCCGCCGGTGACGAGGACGGGAGAGTGTTTAGCCACGGGTGGAAACGGATAGACACGGGTGAGGTCGGAGGCAGGGAAAATCATCCGTGCGCCTCATGGGTCGCTGGGGCCTATCTCTTCGGATCGCTTTCGAAGCCTTTCGCGGTGACGGCCCATTGGGTGAGCGCGCGGCGGTGGATCTTGGCGTTGTGGCGGACGTCGACGGGAAAGCGCGGGCGGAAATAGAAGGTCTTGATGGATGTCGTATGAGCGTGCTGGAGCGCCAGCGCGCGCAGCGCCCGCGCCAGCTCCCGGCGGGCGCGCGAATCGGGCAGATCAATTTCAACCACGATGGCAGAACGCTGCTGGCCGCGTTCGCCAAGACCGATGAGCGCGCAACGCGAGACGAGCGCGTGGGCGCGGAACACCTGCTCGCATGGCTCGGGATAAAGCGTGCCGCCGGTGGTTTCCACGCGCTCGGCTTTCCGGCCGCAGAACCAGAGGCGTCCGTCCGCATCGAGGTAGCCGCAGTCACCCATGCGGTGCCACACCGCGGGGCCATCGGGGATCTTGGCGGCCGCGGTTGCTTCGGGGAGGGCGTCGTAGGTCTTCGTGACGACCGGCCCGCGGACAATGATTTCGCCCACTTCTCCCGGCGGCAGCGCGTGCGCCGCGGTGAGGCTGGCAAGGGGCGCATCGGTGAGGGCGATGATCTTGATTTCGATTTCGCGGACCGCGCGGCCGACACAGGCACCGCGAAACGTGGTGGCGTCGATCTCGGCGGCGGAAACGCTGGCGACCGGCAGCGATTCGGTGGCGCCGTAGGGGCTGTGGAGTTTTCCGTGGGTTAGAAAAACGCGGGAGTCTTCCCAGAGTGCAGCGGGGACCGGTGCGCCGGCGCAGAGCACGCGGCGGAGCGTGGGAAGGGTGATGCGGCCCTGCCGGCAATGTGCCCCGATTTTTTGCCACAGCGTGGGCGAGCCGAACGAGTTGGTGACGTTTTCCTGCCGGATGGCCTGGACGATTTTCGCGGCATCGACGGCGGCGGGGCGGCGCGGATCGATCTCCGGCACGATGGTCGTCATGCCTAGGGCGGGATTGAAGAGCGCGAAAATCGGCAGCAGCGGCAGGTCGATTTCACCGGGCTCGATCCCGTAGGTGTCTCGGATCAGCCGGACTTGGGCGTCGAACATGCCGTGCTCGTAACAAACGCCTTTCGGTGCGCCGGTGGACCCGGACGTGAAGAGGATGGCGGCGAGGTCGGTGGCGGCGGTGGGTACGGTGGCGACCGCGGGGGGAGACCGGGTGCCGGACGACGGCACCGCGGTCAGTCGCGCGGTGAGCGAACGGCGAGCGGAAACGCGAACGGCGACGCCCCGAAAGGAAGGGCGAAAAATCCAGCTGATGATTTGCGCGAGGGGAATGCCGACGAGGGCGCGCGGACGGGAGCGGGCGACACAGGCCAGAAAACTGCGCAAGCCCATGCCGGGATCGATGACGATGGGTACGGCACCGAGACGGAAGAGCGCGAACACCGAGGCGATGAGCGGGAGCCCCTGGCGAACCATGACCAGCGTGCGATCGCCGCGATTCACACCGGCGGCGGCGAGGCGCGCACTCCACGCCGCGACCTCGGCATCGAGTTCGGAAAACGTGAGCGCGAGGTAGTCGATTTCCCCCGCACGCGGGTGGCCGCGCGGAATCTTGAGGGCCACGCGCGCCGGCTGACAGTCGGCCATCAGGCCGAGGTGGCGTGCGATGTTGGCGTTAGCAGCCTGTCGGACTTGCGATGGAGGTGGCGTATTCAAACCGAAAGGCAGACTGCCTGAGCTGGAATATCCGCAACCGGGCGCCCTCTCGGCCGAGAACGAACGCCCAAACTCAACGTCCGACGGGCCGCCACCACTCAATAATCGTGAAGATTGATCAGGCCCCAGAAGAGGGAAATTTTCTTGCCGCTGGGATCGCCTTTGCCAATGAGCTTGGAGGTGTCGACATCGACGGCCGCAGCGGGGGTGGGCGGCTGATAGGAGTTAGACGAAACGGTGACCGCGCCGCCGAGCACGTTGGTCTCGCGTCCGCCGCTGGACGTGGTGCGGGTGGCGCAACCGGACACGAAAAGCATGGATGCGAGCAAGGCGGGGAGCAGGAGGCCTCTTGACCGCTGCGACTGACGGGCGGCGGGCAGGCTCGGGGCGGGATGGGCGTTCATAAAGGCGGCGGGAAGACGCTGAAATGAGGAAGGAAGTTTCGGGACAAAGACAAATGAACCGCCCCCGGTTACAGCGCCGCCTTGAGCGACGGTTCATGGCGGAGCAAATCGGCCTGCCACGGGAGCAGGATCTCGTCGATTTTATTGGGACAAAGGGCAACCTGCGCCAGCTGGGAACGATTGGCGATGAGCGTGGCCTCGATGGCGAGCTCCTCGGCGATGCGGTCGCGGTCGGCACGGATGCGGTCCTGCAGCGCGATCTCGGTCTGGGTAAGCGAAACGTGGTTGGGATCGCGGCCGGGCCGGCGCGGCAGGGTCTTCGGATCGCGCCCGAGACCGGCCCGCACGGCGGCGGCGAGGGAGGGGAAAATTCGTTCGTGACGCTTGCCCAGATGGATTTCGCCGAGGATCGCGGACTCCGAGCCTCCGGCTTCGGCCGCTTCGGCGATCTTGAGCAGGAGGGTGTTGCCGCAGACCTTGAACGGCGGGGTGTCGAGCCGCTGGGCCTGGGCTTCGCGCCAGTGCCAGACGGCGTGCAGCACCGTGAGGCCGGCCTGGCGGAAGCGTTCGCTCCGACCGATGCGCCAGTCGTTTTCGGTCGCGGGGGCAAAGCCTTCGAAGCCGGACTTGATCTGGGCGCGGCACTGCTGCTCGAGCCACTTGATCCGGTCGAGCTTGGTAAGCTCGCGCTTCAGGATGTCGCGGAGGGCGGGCAGGTGCCAGACGTCGAGGGAGGCGTAGTTGAGCAACTTCGGCGTAATCGGCCGCCTGGACCAGTTGGCCTTCTGCCCGTCCTTGTCGAGCGTGACGCCGAAATGCTGGTCGAGGAGGGAGGCGAGGCCGATCCGCGCGCGGCCGAGAAGCTGCGCGGCGAGCATGGTGTCGAAAAGGCTGTGCGGGCTGAACCGGCAGTGATCGTGCAACAGGCGCAGGTCGAAATCGCTGCCGTGCATGATCAGGTGCTTGTCCGCGAGAATCTTCCAGAGCGGGTCGAGTTTGAGGCCGGGGGCCAGCACATCGACCAGGAAAACTTTGCCGTCGATGAGAAACTGCAGCAGGCAGACCCGCGTGCGGTAGTGATACATGTTGTCTGCCTCGGTATCGAGGGCGACCTCTTCGACCTTTTCGAGGGCGGCCAGCAACGGCGCGAGCGAACCGGGTTGGTCGAGCAGATGGTAGGCAGGCGGGCGGGTGGTCACTTTCACTCCGAGCAAACGGCGGAGGCGCGACGGAAGGAAGCGCGAAATCATGAGATGCGGTGGGCTTTCTCCCACGCGGAAAGGAAAGCATCAACCAACAAAGGGAGGTCGGCGCTGTATCCACCCTCGAGCAGGGCGGCGGCGGGGCGGCCGGTTTCCCCCAGCCAGCGGCCGAGCGTGCCGAAATCCTCGCGTTCAAGGGTCATGCTGGTAATCGGGTCGTCCGCGTAGGCGTCGAACCCGGCCGAGACCAGGATGAGTTCAGGGCCGAAGGAGACAATGGCATCGAGGGAGGCGCGCAAGGCGGCCATGTGGTCGACCCGCGGTGTGCGGGGGGTGACGGGCCAGTTGCGGATGTTTGGACCGTGATCCTGCGTGCCGGTGCCGGGATAACCGGGGTATTGGTGCACCGAAGCGTAGAAAAGACCCGTCCGGTCGTGCAGGATGGCCTCGGTGCCATTGCCGTGGTGGGCGTCGAAATCCCACACGGCGACGCGCTGGGCCGGTGGGTGGCCGTGGCCGGTGTTGCCGAACCCGCGCTGGGCGGCGAGCGCGGCGATGGCGACCTGGTTGAGGTAGCAGAAACCCATGGCCTGATCCGCCGTGGCGTGGTGACCCGGCGGACGCATCAAGGAGAACGAGGGCTCGTGGGTCGTGAGGGCATGCTCCGCCGCCTCCAGGGCGGCCGCGACCGCGCGGCGGGCGTGATCGGCGATGCCGGGAAAAAACGGGGTGTCGGCGTCGAAGTCGCGGGCCTGGGTCAGGCGATTGAGATGCGCCGCGGAATGCGCGAGCAGCAGGGTCTTGTCGGGGACCGTCAGCGAGGGGTTGCACCAGATCCAGTCCGGGTGCGCGGTCCGGAGGTGCGCGGCGGTGGTGAGGACCCGCGCGGGTTGCTCGGGACGCATCGAGGATCCGTAGTCAGCACAGCGGGGATCGTGCAATAGGAGCATGGGCGATGGCGTTCTCGTTCCTCGTTCTCGGATTTTTCCCTCGTGGGCTGAGGCAAGGGAGAACGGGAACGATTACGAGAACGATTTTGCCACGCGCCCGAAGTCAGGTCATGGTAGGACGATGAACGTAGTCGTGCTTTGTTCCGGCGGGATGGATTCCGTGACCGCGCTCCATTGGGCGCGGCGGGAGCACGACCTCGCGGCGGCGATCAGCTTCGACTACGGGGCGAAGCACAACCACCGGGAGATTCCTTTTGCGGCGGAGCAGGCGGCCCGGCTCGGGGCGCGGCATGAGGTAATTCCGCTCGATTTCGTCAACCGGTTGTTTGCCTCCGACCTGCTGCAGGGCGGCGGCGAGATCCCGGAGGGGCACTACGAGGCGGAGACCATGAAGCAGACGGTCGTGCCGTTTCGAAACGCCATCATGCTGTCCGTGGCCTGCGGAGTGGCGGAGAGCCTTGGGGCCGGGGGGGTCGTGATTGCGGCGCATGGGGGCGACCACACCATCTATCCGGATTGCCGCGAGGAATTCATGCGTGCGATGGGCGAGGCGATGCGTCTCGGCACTTATGCCGGCATGCAGTTGCTCCGGCCGTTCATCGCGCTGAACAAGGCCGGGATTGCCGCGGAGGGCGCGCGGCTGGGCGTCGATTTCGCGCGGACGTGGTCTTGCTACAAGGGCGGCGCGGTGCACTGCGGGAAATGCGGCACCTGCGTGGAGCGGCGCGAGGCATTCGAGCAAGCCGGCATCGCGGACCCGACCGTGTATGCGTCACTGGCACCCCTGCCGGCCAGACCCGGAGGACGCGCTCAGCTGCACTAATCGAGGCTGAAATTTTGAGATTGGCGAAAATCAGCGCAGACTAGCGTTCAAGAAACCGCATGCTCATTTCGGAACTTTTCCATTCGATCCAGGGCGAGGGCGAACTCACCGGCGTGCCGTCGGTGTTCGTGCGCACGAGCGGCTGCAACCTGCGCTGCACCTGGTGCGACACGCCCTATGCCTCGTGGAATCCCGAGGGCGCGCCGCGCACGTTGGCGCAGATCCTCGCGGAGATTGAACGTCATCCGTTCGCCCGGCACGTCGTGCTCACGGGCGGCGAGCCGATGATCGCAAAGGAGATCCGGGTGCTGGCGGCGGAGATCAAGAAAACGGGCCGGCACATCACGATCGAGACCGCGGCGACCGTCGCGCCGCAGGGCATCGCGTGCGATCTCGCTTCGCTTTCACCCAAGTTGCTCAACTCCGCGCCGGATCCGATCGAGCATCAGGCCTGGCGCCAGAAGCACGAGGCGACGCGCTGGCAGCCCGAGGTGGTCCGGGCCTGGATCGACGCCTACGCCTACCAGTTCAAGTTCGTCATCGCGCGGCCGGAAGACGTGGACGAACTCGAGCACATGCTGGCGGCGTTGCACCGGGAGATTCCGCGGCACAAGGTGCTGCTCATGCCCGAGGCCACGTCGCTCGAAAAGATGCGCGACCGGGCCGCGTGGCTCGCCGAGCTCTGCAAGGCCCACGGCTACCGTTACGCCCACCGTCTCCATATCGAGCTCTATGGCAACCGACGCGGAACGTAAGCCGGCCGAAGACGGGGCGCCCCCCCTGCCCTCGCCATTGAGCGGACAAAGTGGATCGCTGCCCGGCGGTCCGCCACGCAAACTTTCCGATGATCTCTCGGCGATCCTCCGCGAGTTCGAGGTCGAAACCGTGACGCTGCGCGAGGTGATGGCGGTGCTGCATGGCCGCGGCTTTCTCCTACTCGTCATGCTGCTCGCCCTGCCCTTTAGCGTGCCGCTCCCGTTGCCCGGGCTTTCGACCCCCTTCGGCCTGGTGATCGCGCTGATTGGCCTGAGACTCGTGTTGGGCCAGAAACCGTGGCTGCCCGCGCGGCTGCTCGACACGGCGCTATCGCCGAAACTCTTTGTCCGGGTCTTCGCCGCCACGCGCAAGGTCATGCGCGCCATTGAATTTTTTCTGAAACCGCGGATGCCGTGGCTGACGGGTTCAGCGGTGCTGCAACAGATCCACGCGGTGCCCATTCTCCTGTCGGCACTGTTGCTGCTGCTGCCATTGCCCGTGCCTTTCAGCAACTCGCTGCCGGCGATCGCCATCCTTCTCGTGGCCGCCGGCCTGTTGGAGCGGGACGGGCTCATCATCCTGGCCGGTCACGTCGCGTTTGGACTCTCGCTGATCTTCTTCTGGGTGGTCGGCTTCGCCGGGTTCGAGGGGTTCGAAGCAATTCGGAAATGGCTGGTATCGTGACCGGGCCCGGCGGCGGGAACGTCAAGCAGATCGTTTTCGCACCCTTTGGCCCACGGAACACACGGAATACACGGAAGATTGCCCGCTCTTGACCGCGCCGAAGGCGACCAGGGATTGGGTTTCTGTGTATTCCGTGTGTTCCGTGGGCAACGATCTCTCCGATCCTTCGGTTTCAGCGGAACCGGGCTAGGTCCATCCGTGGTCGTTCTGCACGGATGGGCTAGCGCGGACCGTCGGCGTACGCGATGCCACCGACCACCGTGGCGGTGGCGTGGGTGGTGTACTCGAACGGGTCGCCATCGTAGAGCGCGAGGTCGGCATCCTTGCCGGTTTCGATCGATCCCGTGCGATCGGCGATGCCGAGAAGCTTCGCGGCGCCGAGCGTGATGCTCGCCAGCGCGGGTTCGAATCCAAGCCCGTTGGCCGCGGCGATCGCGGCTTCAAACAAGACGACGCGGGTCTTCGGCACGTAGCCTTCGAAGCCGCTTTGCAGCGCAAACGGAATGCCAGCCGCCTGCAACCTGGAGGCAGTCTCGCGGCTGAGGTTTTCGGCGTCCTGGAAGCTGCGCGCCATCGTGGGATGCAGGATGACCGGGAATCCGCTGGCCTTGATCTCGTCGAGCACCAGCGGCGCATCGGCACAACCGTCGAGAATGATCGTCACGCCGAACTCTTTCGCCACCCGGATGGCGGAAAGGATGTCCTGCTGGCGCTGGGCATGGACGAGGAGGGGCTGCGAGCCGTCGAAGGCGCGCAGGAGCGTTTCATATTTGAGGTCGCGGCCGGGCCGCTTCGACTCGTCGGGCGCGGCGCGTTTCTTGCCGTATTCCTGGGTCTTGATGAGTTCAGCCCGGAGCATGGCCACGGCCTTCGCCCGGGTGCCGGGCGCCTTGGCGGACGGAGCGCCCTGACCGGGGACAACCTCCGCCGCGGTAAGCCCGCTGCTGCCCAGCGCCACCGTCGTCATGGCGTCCGGTTTGATAACATCCTGATCCGCGGTGCGGCCGAAGGTTTTCACGATCATGGTCTGGCCGGAGACCAGCGCGCTCGGAGCATGGCCGGTATTGATCGTCGTGATCCCAAAGGAGCGGAGATAGGCGACGAGCGGATCCTGGGCGTTGTAGGCATCGATGGCGCGGAGCTCGGGCTGAAACGAACCGGACCGGTCGGATTGGTCCTGGTCGTGGGGCTGATTCAGAATGCCGGAAAGGCCGACGGTGCCGCGGGCATCGATCAGGCCGGGCGTGACGACCCGGGCCCGGAGCACCCGGTGGTCAGCCGGATAGCTCTGACCCGCCGCCGGGCCGACGTAGGCGATCTTGCCGTCGCGCACGAGCACGAGGCCGTCCTTGATGGCCGCGCCGGCCAGCGTGTGGACGGTTTCGCCATGCACGGCGAGAGGCATGGCCGGCCCGTTGGCGCCGAAGGCCGGGGCGATGGAGGTGATGATTCCCAGCGCGGCGAATCGGACGGAATGAAACAGCCGGATGGAAAAGTTCATTGGTCATCCCCCAGGTTGGCGGCACCGAGGAGGTCCCAAGCGGAGGTGAAGCAGCAGAGATGGGCGCGTCGGCGGTCGCCGGCGCCGGGACCACCGACCGCGTAGAGGCGATCCTGCGGATTGGTGCGGTCGAAAACTTTCCGCCCCTCGACCCACGTTTGCTCGACCTGGGTGTAAACGCTGAGCGGATCGCCGGAAAGGAGGATGAAGTCGGCATCCTTGCCGGGTTCGAGGGAACCGATGCGGCCGGCCAGGCCGAGCATCTTCGCATTCGCGAGGGTCACGGCCGCAAGCGCGGCCTGGCGGCTCATGCCGGCCCGCACGCCGAGGGCCGCGGAGCGGAGGAAGAGGCGTGAATCCGTGATCGGGTCGTCCGTGTGGAAGCCCACCAGCGCGCCGGCTTTTTCGAGCATCATCGGCGTGCGCCAGTCCATATCGCGGGCCTCGAGTTTTCCCCCCGGGGCGTCGATCATGATGACGGAACACGCGGCGCCGGCGGCGGCGATCTCTTCGGTGACCTTCCAACCTTCGCTGATGTGGTGGAGCACGACCTTGAAACCAAATTCCTTCGCCAGCCGAAGAACGGTGAGAACGTCGTCGTGGCGGTGGGTGTGATGCTGGACCACGCGGCGGCCCTCCAACACCTCGACGAGTTCCTCCAGCGCGAGATCGCGGGCCGGAAGTTTTTCGGCATCGCCCGCGGCGCGCTTGATTTTGTCGCGGTATTCGCGGGCCTTGATGTATTGTTCGCGCACGAGCGCGGCGGACTTGGCGCGCGTGCCGGGGAAGGGCGCGGCCTTGATGGAGTTGGTGCCGTTGGCCATCTTCAAACCGCCGGCGGGGGAACCGTCGGGCAGGGGGATGAGCAGATCGTCGATCGTGCGGCCGTCACGAAGTTTCAGATACAGCGTTTGCCCGCTGATGAGGTGCCCGGAACCCGGCATGACGTTGGCGGTGGTGATGCCGCCCGCCTGCGCCTTTTGGAGGGAGGGATCGCGCGCGTCGATGGAGTCGAGCACGCGGGCGTCGGGCTGGATCGGGCTGGAGCCATCGCCGCCCGAGCCCGCGCCGATATGGCTGTGGGAGTCAACCAGGCCGGGCATGAGCACCTTACCGGTCGCGTCGCGGATCTCGGCCCCGGCGGGAATGGTGGTGGTGGCGGCCGGGCCGACCGCGAGGACTTTTCCGTTTTGGACCACGAGGGTGCCGTTGGCCATGGGCTCGCCGGCGATGGGGATGATTTGCGCACCCCGAAACGCGATGGGATTTTCCTGCGCCAGGAGGGGAACAGCCAGGGCGACGGAAAACGCGGCCTGGCGGGCAAAGCGTAACATCATGCCCGCAGGCTACGCAGCGCGCGCAGCGGCGCGCAAGCCCGGCCCGGCGGGAATATTCAGCGCGATTTCAGTCTCGCCTGGAGCTTCTGGCTGATCGCCCCGCAGTCGCCGCCGCCGCAGCCGGATTTCCGGCGCTGGTTGAAGGCGTGACGCACCAAACCGATTGCCGCGAGGGCAACAACGGCGAAAGCGGCGAGGGTTTGGAACTCTGAGGACATGGAGGGTGGGATAACCTCAAAAGCCCAGCGCGCGGCCCGTTTGGTAGACGATGAAGCAGACAATCCACGCGGTGCCGGTCATGTAGGCGGTCTGGAAAAGCGGCCACCGCCAGGAATTTGTTTCCCGGCGGACGATCGCAATCGTGCTGATGCACTGCATCGCGAAGACATAGAAGATCATCAGCGTGATGCAGACCAACGGCGTGAAAAGGGCGCGACCGTCGGGCCATTTCGCCGCCAGCATGGCCTGGCGCAGCGGCGTCGTGTCGTCGTTGCCGGATTCGACGTTGAAGACGACTCCCATCGTGCTGACAAAAACCTCGCGGGCGGCAAAGGAGCTGATCAGTCCGATGCCGATCTGCCAGTCGAAGCCCAGCGGCTTGATCACCGGTTCCAGGGCATGACCGGCCCGGCCGGCGAAGCTCTGCGCCAGTTGCTGCGTCGCCGTCGCACCGGCGGGCGCCTGCGGGTAGGAGGCGAGAAACCAGAGGACGATGCTGATGCCGAGAATAACGGTGCCGGCGCGCCGGAGAAAAACCCACGCCCGCTCCAGCATGGCGAGGGCGACATCCTTGACGCCAGGCAGACGATACGGCGGGAGCTCCATGATCATGAGCGGCGGTGAGCCCTTCAGCAGCGTGCGTTTGAAAAACCAGGCGAATCCGAAGGCGCCCAAGGTGCCGAGGAAATACATGAACACCATGATGCCAACTTTCGTGGCCAGCGGCACCCGTTCCCCCGGCAGGAGGGCGGCGATCATCAGGAGGTAGACTGGCAGCCGCGCGGAACAGCTCATCAGTGGCGCGACCAGAATCGTCACGAGGCGATCCTTGGGCTCCTCGATCGTGCGCGTGGCCATGATGCCGGGGATGGCGCAGGCGTAGGAACTGAGCAACGGGATGAAGCTCTTGCCGTTGAGCCCCACCCGACTCATCAGCCGGTCCATGATGAACGCGGCGCGCGCCATGTAGCCGGTGCTTTCCAGCAGTCCGATGAAGAAAAAAAGAATCAGGATCTGGGGCAGAAAAACGATCACGCCGCCGACGCCGGCAATCGCGCCGTTGGTGATGAGGTCGCGCAGATCCCCAGGTGGCATCGCCCCTTTCACTGCATCGGCCAGCGCGGCCATGTGGGTGTCGATCCAGTTCATCGGATACTCCGCCAGTGTGAAGATGCTGAGAAACAGCAGCGTCATCACGGCACCAAGCACCACCCAGCCCCAAAGGGCATGCGTGACAACGGCGTCGATCTTGTCGGACGCGGTTGGGCCGGGATCGCCGAGTTGGAGGACGACATCGGCCGCAATGCGGGCAATGGCCTCATAGCGGGAGTTGACGAGGGTCGCGGACCAGTCAGTCCCCTGCCCTTCCCAGCGGGTTTTCCACTGCCGCAGAATTTCATCCGTGCGGGCGGAGAGCGGAGTCGAACCCGCGACCCGGAGACTGTCCTGATCCGTGAGGAGCAACAACGCCTCGGCGCGCGCGATCAACGGGGCCTTGCCGTCGTGCTGGGTGAGCGAGGCCTGAAGTTCGGCGACGGCGGAGGAGATCGGTGCCGGGATATCCCAGGCATGCCGCGAGAGCGGAAGATCGTGGCGGCTCATCGCGACGCGCAGCTCGACCAGACCCCGGCCATTGACCGCCTCGCAGGCGATCACTGGCACGCCGAGTTCGTGTTCGAGGCGCGCGACCCGAATGTTCAGCCCGGCCTGCGCGGTGAGATCCATCATGTTGAGCACCACGATGAGGGGCCGGCCGAGGTCG
The DNA here is from genome assembly GCA_044344465.1 of Opitutaceae bacterium. GTDB lineage: Bacteria > Verrucomicrobiota > Verrucomicrobiia > Opitutales > Opitutaceae > ER46. The sequence continues at coordinate 36,758 of JBIJCX010000018.1, read as the reverse complement.
AGGATCTGGTGAACGAGATAGAGATTTCGCTCGAGATTCGTCGCATCGACGATGCACAAGATACGATCCGGTTGCGGCGTGTCGGCGCGCCGGCCGAGCAGGACATCGCGGGTGACGGCTTCGTCGGGCGAGCGGGCGGCAAGCGAATAGGCGCCGGGAAGATCGATCACCGTAATCGGCTGCCCGTGTTGCGAGAACGTGGTGCCGACCCGCTTCTCGACGGTGACACCGGGGTAGTTGCCAACCTTCTGTTTGAGGCCGGTGAGGGCGTTGAAGAGCGTGCTCTTGCCGCAGTTCGGATTGCCGACCAAGGCGTAGGTCGGAAGACGCGACGGAGAAAATGCCGGCGCAGCGGCGATGTGCGCGGGAAGCGACATGACGGGCGCGCGGGCCTACGCGACGGGTTCGACGAGGACGTGTTCCGCCTCGCTCTTGCGCAGCGAGAGATTGTAGCCGCGCAGTTTGATTTCCAGCGGGTCGCCCATCGGCGCGGCGCGCAGCATCACGACGCGCGTCCCGGCGATGAGCCCCATTTCCCGGAGGCGCACGAAGGCCGGGCCCCGCTGGGGAAATTCACGAACGATGGCCGAGGCGCCGATCGCGAGCTCGGAGAGTTTGATCGAGGCGGACATCGCGGCGATCAGCGCCGGGCGAGCTGCTCGACGAGGATGTTCCGGGCCGCGTCGTGGCTAAGGGCGATGCGCGTGCCGGCGACCTGACAGAGAATGGTGACGGTGCCAGACACTTTCGTGACGAAGGCGGATTCGCCAAATCCCATCTCACGCACCCGCTGGCAAAAGGCGTTATCCCCCGCGAGGGTGTGCACGCGACCGACGGCACCAGCGGGCAGCTGGCAGAGCGGAAGGAGCGAATTGAACGGCGGGTGGCTCATGCTGAAGGGAGCAGACACCGCGGATTGAGACTGGGTTTCATTCGCTTGACAAGTAAAAGGGTGCACGGGTGGGTGAATTCTCCGTGAGCCTACTGGGAGGGCGGCCGCACGTCGCCGCGATTATTGCGATAATCTGTGCAATGTTGGCGATCGGCGGGGGCGGTACCCCAAAAAAGACGCAAGAACTCGTGGATCCGGGGAAAGCAGGCGGCGTCAATTCTCAAGAAGCAGCCACTGCCTGGCGGGTGGGCCGGGCGCTCCGTCGCACGGCCTTCCGCGTGGAACGAGCGACTTACCGGGAGAAAAGCCGCGCGCGGAGCGCACGGCCCACCTCGGATCGCGACAGCGCTGTTTCTTTCTCTCGGTGCAGAACTTGTCTTGGGTGGGGGCTCGTGAGCAAAAAAACCCGATGGTAACATCGGGCTCTGCAAAGTGTCGAAGACCAGCGGTTTAACGCCGCCGCCGTTTGACCGCCAGTTGGACGCCGGCATAGCGGACAAGGCCCTGCAAGCGCTCGTACTGCTGAGGATCGATGTCCTTCGCCATCCTGAGTTCCTGCTCCGCGCGTTGCATCGCGGCCTCGACGGCGTTTTCGTCGATCTTCTCCTCCGTAATCGCATGTTCCGCGAGGACGCTCACGCGGTCGCCTTCGACCTCGGCAAACCCACCGCTCACCGCGAGCCACTGGGTCACGTTGCCCTTGGTCACGCGCAGTTCGCCGTACGCGACCTGGGTCAGCAGTGGGATGTGGCCCGGCAGGATCCCGACCTCGCCCTCGACCGTCGGAATCACGACGGTGTCAATCGTATCGGAATAGACCCGGGCCTCCGGGGTGACGATTTCGAGTGTCAGAGGCATTTTTAGGCTTTCTTGGCGGCTGCCAAGACCTCGTCGATGCCGCCGCGCATGTAGAAGTCGCCCTCGGCGATTTCGTCGAGCTGACCATCGAGGATCATCTTGAAGCCGCGGACGGTCTCCTTGACGGGAACATACTTGCCGGGCGTGCCGGTGAACACTTCCGCCACGGCGAAAGGCTGGGAAAGGAAGCGCTGGATTTTGCGCGCGCGATAGACGGTCTGTTTGTCCTCGGGAGAGAGTTCGTCCAGACCGAGGATCGCAATGATGTCCTGCAGATCCTTGTAGCGCTGGAGCACCCGCTGCACTTCACGGGCCACAAAATAGTGCTCTTCGCCGACGATTTCAGCCTGAAGCGCCTTCGACACGGATGACAGAGGATCGACCGCGGGATAGATGCCGAGTTCGGCGATGGAGCGCTCGAGCACGATGGTGGAGTCAAGGTGCGCAAACGTGTTGGCGGGAGCCGGGTCGGTGAGATCGTCCGCCGGAACGTACACCGCCTGCACTGAGGTGATGGAGCCCTTTTTCGTCGAAGTGATGCGTTCCTGGAGAAGACCCATTTCGTTGGCGAGCGTCGGCTGGTAACCGACCGCCGACGGCGAACGGCCAAGGAGGGCGGACACTTCGGAGCCGGCCTGGGAGAAACGGAAGATGTTGTCGATGAAGAGCAACACGTCCTGGTTCTTTTCGTCGCGGAAATATTCGGTCATTGCGAGCGCCGAGAGGGCGACGCGCATACGGGCGCCCGGCGGCTCGTTCATCTGGCCATAGACCAGCGCGACCTTCGATTTGCTGAGGTCCTTTTGGTCAATGACGCCCGCATCGGACATTTCATGGTAAAGGTCGTTGCCCTCGCGCGACCGCTCACCGACACCGGCGAAGACGGAGAAACCACCGTGAGCCTTGGCGATGTTGTTGATGAGTTCGAGGATGACGACGGTCTTGCCGACGCCTGCGCCGCCAAATGCACCGGCCTTGCCGCCCTTGATGAACGGGCAGATGAGATCGATGACCTTGATGCCGGTCTCGAGAATCTCGGATTTGGTGTTCTGTTCCGAAAGCGTCGGGGTCGGGCGGTGAATCGGATAGCGTTTCTCATACTTGACCGGCCCCTTGCCGTCGACGGTGTTGCCGGTGACGTCGAAGATGCGGCCGAGTACGCCCAAGCCCACCGGCACCGTGATGGGACCGCCGGTGTCGACCACGGTCATGCCGCGCACGAGACCCTCGGACGAGGACATCGCGATGGTGCGGGCGACGCCGCCGCCCAGATGCTGCTGGATCTCGAGCGTGAGCACTTCCTTCCTGCCGGAAGTCGTGAACTCGATCGTGAGCGCCTGATAGATGGGCGGAATGGCGTTCTCCGCAAACTGCACATCGACCACAGGGCCGATCACTTGGACGATTTTACCGTTGTTCATTGGGAAAGGACTGAAGGGCTGAAAGGCTGTGCTTTGGCAGAGCGGTTATTAAAAAGGAAAGTCAACTAGGCCGCGAACTGGGCGGCGGCGATCTCGAGAATTTCCTGCGTGATCGCGGCCTGCCGGGCCTTGTTATACTCGAGCGTCAGGTCGCCCAGGAGTTTGGTCGCATTGTCCTTGGCGGTCTTCATCGCGACCATGCGGGCGCTGTGCTCGGATGCCTTGGCCGAGAGCACGAGTTGATATAGATAGCGATTGACGTAGAACGGCAGCAGGGCCTCCAGCACCTGGGTGGCGCTCGGTTCGAAGAGGATTTCGCGGGTGTCCGTAGCGACCCTGGCATCTCCGCCCGCGGAGGCCGAGGCGTGGCTGACGAAATCCCTCAGGCTGCCGAGCGGAAGCACCGGCCGAAGCGTTGGCTCCTGTACCAACGTGTTCTTGAAGCGCGGGTAGATGACCTCGATGGTATCAATGGTCCCCTCGAGATACTGTTTCACCATGAACTCGACGGCCACTTTTACTTCGGGGAAGGAAGCCCGATCGGAGACTTGAAAGTCCGCCACCATGTCACGTTTGGTACGCGCGATAAACTGTGAACCCTTGCGCCCGATGACATAATACTTCGCGGGCGTCTTTATATCCATCACCAGCTTGAAGAGGTTCGCGTTCAGCGGACCGGCGAGGCCCTTGTCGGTCGAGACCAGCAGGATGCCGCGGGTTTTCACGGGGCGTTCGGCGAGGAACGGGTGTTGGGATTCCTCGACGCGATGGGCCAGTGTGGCAATCATGCGGGCCATGAGCTGGGTGTAGGGCCGGCCGGCGAGCGCAAGTTGCTGCGCCTTCTTCATCTTCGAGGCGGCAACCAACTCCATCGCCTTCGTGATCTGGCGGGTGTTCTTGACCGACTTGATGCGCCGGCGGATTTCGCGGGTGGAGGCCATGGTTCGGAGAAAGTGAGAGGCGAGGGGTGGGTAACGAAGGGCCGGAGAGAAATTCGCGACGCTGGGTCTGGAAGTTCGCGGTTCGTTACTTACGACTCGATGCTAAGATTAGGCGGTGAAGCCAGCCTTCCATTCTTCGCACGCCGTCTGGAGTTTCGCCTCGAGGTCCTTGTCGAGCGCGGCCTTGTTGCGGATTTCCGTGAGCAGCGGATCCTTGCGGGTCGCGAAGAATTCCTTCATCGAAGCGGCCGCCGCGACCACCTTCTTGGTGTCGATCGGATCGAAGAAATTCTTCTGCATCGCGTAGAGGATCGCGACCTGCAACTCGATCGGCACGGGGCTGAAGGCGGGCTGCTTGAAGAGTTCCACGATGCGCGCCCCGCGTTCGAGCTGGGCCTTGGTCTTGGCGTCGAGGTCGGAGCCGAACTGGGCGAAGGCCGCCAGTTCGCGGAACTGCGCCAGCTCGCCCTTGAGTTTTCCTCCGACCTGCTTGGTGGCTTTGATCTGCGCGGCGGAACCGACGCGCGACACGGAGAGACCAACCGAGACCGCGGGCCGGATGCCCTGGTTAAAGAGATCGGTCTCGAGAAAGATCTGGCCGTCGGTGATCGAGATGACGTTGGTCGGAATGTAGGCAGAGACGTCGCCGGCCTGGGTCTCGATGATGGGCAGGCCGGTGAGTGAACCCTTGCCGTCGAGGCGGGCGCTGCGCTCCAAGAGGCGGCTGTGCAGGTAGAACACGTCGCCGGGATAGGCTTCGCGCCCGGACGGGCGTTTGAGAATCAGTGAAATCTGGCGGTAGGCCACCGCGTGCTTGGAGAGATCATCATAGACGATCAAGGCATCCATGCCATTTTCCATGAACCACTCGCCCATGGCGGCGCCGGAGAATGGAGCGAGGTACTGGTTTGCCGGATTGTCGGCGGCGGTGGCGGCGACAATGATTGTATATTCGAGCGCGCCGGCGGCCTCGAGGGCCGAGATGGTGCGGACGACGTTGGAGTTCTTCTGGCCGATCGCAACGTAGATGGAGTAAACGGGCCGGAACTTCGGGTCGCCGCTGGCGAGGCCGACCTTGTTGATTTTCCCCTGATTGATAATCGTATCGATACAGATGGTCGTCTTGCCGGTGCCGCGGTCGCCGATGATCAGCTCGCGCTGGCCGCGACCGATCGGGATCATCGAATCGATGGCCATGATGCCGGTGAGGAGCGGCTGGGAGACCGATTTGCGTACAATGATGCCGGGCGCGATTTTCTCGACCGGGTTGGTTTCCGTGGCGGCAATCGGTCCCTTGCCGTCGATCGGATTGCCCAGGGCGTCAACCGCGCGGCCCAGGAGCGCCTTGCCGACGGGCACGGAGAGCAGGCGTCCAGTGGTCTGGACCTCGTCGCCCTCCTTGAGGTTCGCGATGTCGCCGAGGACGACACAGCCGACTTCATCCTCTTCCAAGTTGAGGGCGATCCCGATGGCGCCACCGGGAAACTGTACCATCTCATTGTACATCACCTCGGACAGGCCGTCGATCTTGGCGACGCCATCGGCGATGGTGCGGATGTTACCGGTGTTCTTCTTTACCGCCTTGTTGGAAAGCTTGGCGATTTGCTGTTCGATTTGATCAAGGACGTTGCTCATCAGGAAAAGGGGGTTGGAATAAAGGCGGTGGGAAAGAGATCAGACGGTCCCGGCGAGGGTGGAAAGCTGACTGGCGACGGACGATTCGTAGGTGTCGTCGCCGACGCGAACGCGGAGTCCGGCGAGCAGGGAATCGTTTTTCCGGGCGACCGCCGAAATCGGCCGGTCGTACTTTTTCGTCATCGCCGCGGCGATGGCATCGAGCGCGGCGCCGGTGACCGCGCCGGCATGTTCGACCACGGCCTGGCCGCGCGCGAACTCAGCCGCAACCAGGCGCTGGTAGGCCTTCAGCACGGCGATGGCATTGGCGGGCCGGTGCTTCTCTATATACTCCAGCACGCCGGCGACGCGATCAGCGGAGAGCGTGCCATTGACGACGCTCAACTTGAAAAACTGCCGGGCGAGCTGCTGAACCTGTTTTTTGCCGGAGGCCATGGAGAAGAAAGAGCTTAAGGTCTGAAAGGCTGAAGAATTGAAAAGTAGACGCGGGCGGGGTGAACTCCGGGATGCGTGCAGTCCTTCAGTTTTTCGGTCGTTCAGTCCTTTCCGTTCAGACGCTGGTCAGCTCGCGTGACGCGGCGTCGTTGTAGGCGGCGCGGTCGGCTTCGGTGAGTTTCTTTGCGAGGACGCGCTCGGTGGTCGCCACGACGAGGCGGGCGATCTCGGTGCGGGCGTCAGCGAGCATCTTCTTATGCTCAAGCTCGATCGCCTGCTGGGCCTTGGCGAGAAGGTCGCCGGCCTTTGCCGCCGCTTCCTGTGTCTGCTTGTCGACGTACTCCTTCGCGGACTTGCGGGCGTCGTCGACGATGCGCGAAGCCTCGACCTGCGACTTCTTGACGATGGCGGCGCTCTCCTGCTGGGAGGCGGCGAGCTTCGCCTGCATCTCCTCGGCATATTTGAGGCCGGCGCCAATCTTGGTCGCGCGCTCCTCCATGGCGGCGATGGTCGGCTTGATGCCGAACTGGTACAACACGCCGAGAACGATCAGGAAACTGACCGCCTGGATGATGATGTATTTCGGGTCGAGGCCGAATTTTTCAACGAGGCCCGGCTCGGCGGCATGAGCCTGGACGGCGGCGGCAAGGAAAAGAGACAGCGTCATGACGGAAAGGGGAATGGCAGCGCGGCGCACCGCGCTGCCGTTGCGGTGCACAATTACTTGGCGAGGAACAGCGCGAGGATGCCGAGACCTTCGGCGAGGGCCATCCCGATGATGGCCTGCACGAGGATTTTGCCGGAGGCGGCGGGATTGCGGCCGACCGCTTCCGCGGCCTTGAGGCCGATGAGGCCCACGCCGAGGGCGGCGCCGAGCAGACCGAACGCGCTGGCAATATTGCCCTGCAGTTCTGCGATGGTATGAATCATGTGGTTTCTTTCTTTATGTTGTTGGGTTGCCGCCGTGCGCGCTCAGGGCACGCTCCCGGCGGAAAAGGTTCAGTGATTCGCCTCGGTGGAGTGGCCGGTTTCGTCGTCGTGCGCATGGTCGTCACCGTGGTTGCAGAGGAGTCCTATATACACCGAAGAGAGCAGGGTGAAGACGAGGGCCTGAATCAGGCCGACCAACAGCTCCATGAAATAGAACACAAAGAAGAAGCCGGTGCCGTGGAGCAGATTCTCGCCGCCGAAGACATTGCCGAAGAGGCGGACCGAGAGGGTAAAGGGCCGGATCGCGATCGAGAAAACCTCGATGACGCCGACGAGGAGAAACACGAGGGCGAGGATGGGATAGAGCCAGCCCGGCGTTTCCTTCTTGTCGGCTTTATTGCCAAAGAGATCCCAGAGGACGACCTTGGCGCCGGCAAACTTGAACACGATGATGGCCCAGGCTCCGAACGAGATCAGGGCGAGAGCGATGGTGCCGTTGAAGTCCGAATTGTGCGGCCGGATAAGCGGGCGCGTTATATGAAAGTGGCCGCTGGGGTCGATCGTTCCCCACCCCATCGTGCCGACCCCCGGGATGAGTCCCATCCAGTTGTGAAAGAGAATAAAGATGAAAAAGGTGACAAGCAGCGGAAACGCCGCCGGAAACGCCTTCTTGCCGACGATGGGTTCGAAGAGTTCGCGGAGTCCCTCGATCAGCGATTCCATCACGGCCTGGCCTTTTGAGGGCAGGACGGACGGTTTGCCAATCAGCCAGAGCACAAAAACCACGAGCAGCGCGGAGGTTGCCCAGCCGGTGATGAGGCTGTTGGTGATTGACCAGCCGTGACCCAAGTCAACGAGCTTGGCCGCACTGGGATCGACGCCTGCAGCCCCCAGCAATGCGCTGCCGGACAGGAAAGCGGCGATAAAGGTGACAAGTTTTGTGGCCCGGGACATGCGTGCGAAGGACGGGTGGTACGATGGAAAAGAAAAGAGAAAGGCGGCGCCTCTATCCTCCGTCAACCCCTGAAATTGTTCTGCCGGGGGTTGAAGGGTAAATTAGAGGCCGCGTGGCGGATTCATCGCGAACTTATGGGGCGGGCCTGGGGCGGGCGACCAGGGAATGGTAGCTTGGCGCCCGGCTCTGGAACACCGTTTCGAATTCAAACGGCCAGGGCTCGTCGAGCGATTCCCACTGGGGATGAGGAGAGAGGAGGTCGCGGGTAGATCCGAAGTAGGGTCCAAAATCCGTGCGAAAATAAAGTCGGGCTCCCTCCCCTGCCCGACCGGCAAGCTGCGACAGAAAATCCGGCTGCATGATTCTATGTTTGTGGTGCCGCAACTTTGGCCAGGGATCGGGAAACAGGATGAAGATTCTTGAGAACGTGGTTCCCGTTGGCAGCGTGGCTAAAAACAACTTGGCCTCGGCTTGAATAAAATGTAAATTATTGAGGTTAGCTCGTTTACGTTTCTTTTCGGCGCGTTCGATTCGTTCGCTGACGATGTCAATTCCCACGCAAAGTTCTGCCGGATGAGCGTGCGCGTAGGCGGTAAGAAAGTGCCCGTGACCGCAACCCACTTCCCACACCATGGAGGCGCGGCCATGGCAGATCGTCGCCAACTGGGCTTCGAGCGCCTGCCGGCGTTGCTCGATAAGTTGCCGATATTGGGCGGTGCGGGTCGGATTCTCCATGGCTCGACTGACGTCAAAGGCGGTTCTTAAGTCGCCGGTCCAGCTCGTCCTGATTCGATCCAGATCATCAGCACCCCGATATCCGAGGGATTAACCCCGCTGATTCGGCTGGCCTGACCCAAAGTGAGGGGTTTGAACTCGGCGAGTTTGAGGGCGCTTTCCCGTCGCAGACCCCGCAGCGCAAGATAATCCAGGTTGGAGGGAATTCGGATTTTCTCGATGTGGGAGAGCTTTTCGACCTGCCGCTCTTCTCGCGCCAGATAACCCTGGTAAGCGACGCGATAGATGACCTCGTGGCGAATCGCCCCGGATTCCTGCCGCAATCCTTCGGGGAGCGCTGCCCCTACCCGATCGCGCCGAATTGACTCCGCCCACGTGCTGCCGTTGCTGCGCTCATTCTCCAGATGATCGATCCAGTAGGAAATCCGACCCTGCTTGGCGTCGATTCTGCGCAAGCGATCTTGGCTGAGCAGGGAATAATTGCGGGCCTGCTCCCGGAGCCTCAGCTCGGCACTGCCGTGGTTGAAGAGCAGTCGATGTTCCGCGCGGCTGGTGAACATGCGGTAGGGCTCGTTGGTGCCTTTCGTCACGAGATCGTCGATCAGGACACCGATATAGCCCTCGTGGCGCTTGATCAGCATCGGCGGCACGCCGCGGACCTTGTTGACCGCGTTGACCCCGGCGACCAGGCCTTGGGCGGCCGCCTCTTCATAGCCGGAAGTTCCGTTGATTTGTCCGGCCAAAAAGAGCCCTTCGGCCTTCTTCGATTCGAGCGAGGCAAAAAGTTGCGTCGGCGGAGCGAAGTCGTACTCGACCGCATAGGCGGGTCGCAACATCACCGCCTTTTCGAGGCCGGGAATGCTATGTACCATGCGGCACTGAACTTCGAACGGCAGACTTGTTGACAAGCCATTCACATAAAATTCGTTGGTCGCCCTGCCCTCCGGCTCCAGGAAAAGAAGGTGCCGCGGCTTATCGGCGAAGCGCACAAATTTATCTTCGATACTTGGGCAATACCTTGGCCCCACGCCCTCAATCTCACCACTGTACATGGCCGAGAGGTGCAAGTTGTCGCGAACGAGCTGCGCGGTCTCCGGCGTCGTGTGCGTCATCCAGCACGAAACTTGTTCACAACCCGGATCCCAGCCTAGGCGCTTTTCGCCGGTATGTTCCACGTGGAACAAATCCTCCGTGTCCCGGGTGTCGTGAAACGCGAAAAAGGTCGGCTCCAGATCGCCCTTTTGTTCCTGCATCTTGCTGAAGTCGAGGCTGCGTCCGAGCAGCCGGGGTGGGGTGCCGGTCTTCAATCGCCGTAGTTCTATGCCCACCTCCAGCAAGCTCGCGGAAAGCGTCCGCGCACTGAAGTCGCCGAGTCGCCCTCCTTCGTTCTTATTCTGGCCAATGTGCATCAGGCCGCGCAGGAATGTGCCGGTGGTGATGATGACGGTTCGCCCCCGGAACTCCAGATCGAGATTGGTCCGGCAACCCACGACGCGCCCCCGGTCGAAGTTGAGCCCGGTCACCGTCGCCTGAAAGAGTTGCAGATTGGGCTGGAGCTCGAGGGTGTGCTTCAGGCGAAACTGATAGGCCTTCTTGTCGCACTGCGCCCGGGGCGATTGCACGGCCGGCCCCTTCGACTCGTTGAGGAGGCGAAACTGGATTCCGGTCACGTCGGTGTTGATCGCCATTTCGCCACCCAAGGCATCAATCTCCCGCACCATCTGACCCTTGGCTTGCCCCCCGATCGCAGGGTTGCAGCTCATCTGGGCCACCGTGTCGATGTTGCCCGTCAGGAGGAGCGTGGAAGCGCCCATGCGCGAGGCGGCAAGCGCCGCCTCGACGCCGGCATGACCGGCGCCGCAAACAATCACATCGAAGTCTATACTACTGTTTGGCAATGCTTTATATCTATTAAATCCAGCCGGACGCACCCTTCGGACGGCTCGGGCTCATTTTCCGATGCAGAACGACGCGAACAACTGGTCGAGCATGCGTTCGTTGTCCACTTTTCCTGTGATCTCGCCAAACGCGGCGAGAACCGTGCGGAGATCGCTCGCAATCAGTTCCCCGGCATCGTTCACGAGGAGTTTGGACCGGGCGCGATCCAGGGCCGCGCGGGCCTCGGTCAACGCGTGAGCATGCCGGGCACTTACGGCGATGGTCTCCCCATCCAGCTCCCGTTGGAACATATCCGCCCGACTCACCAGCGTCGCGGTCAATTCGTCCATCCCGAAACCGGTCAGGGCCGACACGCGGATTACCGCCGCCCCAATCGGCAACCCGGCCGGCTCAGCCGCCGTCGGAGAAATGTCGACCTTGTTGATTACCAACATAGTTGAGTCACAACGAAGGTGCGCCAGCATCTCGCCCGGGATCTCTGACGCGGAGACGGTTGCGTCGACCACAAGCAGGAACAGGTCCGCCTCGGCGGCGCGTTCGATGGTCTTGTCCATGCCCAGCCGCTCAAGCGGGGCAGGGGAGGGGTTGAGTCCCGCGGTGTCGATGATCCGCAGGCAGTGCGGGCCGATGATGATCCGCTCCTCGATAAAGTCGCGCGTGGTCCCAGGCTCGGGACTCACCAGCGCGCGGTCCCGGCCCACCAGCCGGTTGAGCAGGCTGCTCTTGCCGACGTTCGGCGCCCCGATGATGACGGTCTTGATGCCATCGCGGAGCAACTCGCCATAATGGCTCGTCGCCAGCAGCCGGTTGGTTTGGGCCGTGATCCGTTCGACCTCGCGCACGACGACGCTGCGGTCCTCCGGCGGCAGATCTTCGTCCGGAAAATCGATATACGCCTCGATGCGCGCGAGGAGGCCCAGCAGTGCGTCCACCAACTCGTTCATCCTTTTTGCGAGGGCGCCGCGGAGTTGCTGGTGGGCGGCCGCTAGCGCGCGCTCCCCGCGGGCGTGGATCAAATCCATCACCGCCTCCGCCTGGCTGAGATCCATGCGGCCGTTGAGAAACGCCCGCTGGGTAAACTCGCCGGGCTGGGCCGGCCGGCAGCCGCGCGCGAGAAGATCCTCGAGCATCCGCTGCACAATGAACGGGTTGCCATGGCACGAAAGCTCGAGGGCATCCTCGCCGGTGTAACTGCGCGGCCCCGGGAAGAAGGTGAGCAGCACGTCGTCAACCAGCATGCCGGCCCGGTCGTGGTAATCGACGTGGCGGGCCACGCGGGGTGGGGGAGTGCCACCGCCGATTTCCCGCGCCAGCCGCAGCGTATCCGGACCGGTGACACGCACGATCGCGAGCGCGGCGGTGCCCGCGGGCGTGGCGGGGGCGGCGATGGTGTCGGGGGCGCGCGGCATGGTGGCAGCCCGCCACGCTTCGCGCCCGGCGGGGCCAAGTCAAATACCGGCGCGCAACGGTGGTGGGTCAGTTTGAAAACTTGTAGCGGCGGTCTATGACCGCCGTCCCCGCGAAGATCGGCGCTCATAGAGCGCCGCTACAGGAAACTGACCCACTACCTGCGCAACCGGCGCGCAGAGATTGGCAACCTTGGCCTTGCGGGCCTGCCCGCATTGCCGCATCATCGGTGCCATGTCCGCAACCGATCCGATGGCGCTGTTTCAGGAATGGTTGGCCGCGGCCCGGGCCGGCGAAACCGACGATCCCACCGCCATGGCGCTCGCCACCGTCGATGCCACCGGCCGGCCGGCGGTGCGCATGGTCCTGCTCAAAGCCGCCGACGAGCGGGGGTTCGTCTTTTATACAAATCTCGAGAGCCCCAAGTCCGCCGATCTTCGGGCCCACCCGCAGGCTGCGCTCTGCCTGCACTGGGCGAAACTCGAGCGCCAGGTGCGCATCGACGGCCGGGTCGATGCCGTGACCGCCGACGAGGCCGACCGCTATCACGCCACGCGGCCGCGGCTCAGCCAGCTCGGCGCGTGGGCCTCGCGGCAATCACAGCCGATGTCCGGTCGCTTCGAACTTGAACAAGCGGTCGCCGCCGCCGCGCTGCGTTTCCCGTTTGGAGCGGTGCCGCGCCCGCCGCACTGGTCGGGCTGGCGCGTGATCCCAGAGCGCATTGAGTTCTGGCAGCAGCGGGCGTTTCGGCATCACGACCGGCAGCTGTTTGTGCGTGAAGACGGCAGCTGGCGGATGCAGTGGCTGTTTCCGTGAGGCGAACAGACAGGAAACTGAAAGCTTGGTCTTCTTCGTTTTGTTTAACCGCCTTCGTTAACCGCAAACCCCAAGTTCCGACACCTTTGGCGTGGCGCAAAACAAGGGACTTGGCGCCGGATGTTGTTTTTAGCTTTAACCAAAGATTTTTGTCGCCAACCTTTGATCGTGCCTACACTACAAAGAAACCGACCTGTGTCCCGGCGCATTTCGGCGCAAACCACGATTTCGCCCGCCTTTCAGACCACCCTCGCGGCCGAGGCGGTGCGCGCACTCCGCCTGCGGCCCGGCATGATGCTCAGCCAGACGGTGGAGGGCAACCGCCTCATCCTCGAACCGCTCCACGACGTGGACTCCCTCGCGGGCTCGCTGGGCACCGGTTGCGCGCCGGTTGGCATCGAAAAAATGAACCAAGGTGCCAAGGCCGCCCTTGCTCGGGCGGGCCGCAAGGCACTCCGCACCGATCGATAAAATGAAATCCGTCGCCGTCGACGCCAACGTCATCGTCCGCTACCTCACGGGCGATGATCCCGCGCAGTCAGCGGCTGCCACGCAGTTGTTTCAGGCCGCCACCGCTAGCAACGTCAACTTGATCATCGCGACGACCGTCCTGCAGGAGACGGTCTATGTACTGGAAACCTATTACAACGGCACCCCCAGCACCATCGCCCCCAAATTGCTGTCGCTGCTGAACCTGAACGGAGTGAGCTGCCCCGATGCCCGCTGGGTGCTGGACGGCATTCAGTGGTATCGCGCCAAAAACACCGATTTCGGCGACGCGCTCCTCTGCGCCTACGCGCGGCACCACCATTGCGAGGTGAACACGTTCGACAAAGACCTCATCAAGAAATTCCCGGAGGTCGCGGCGAGTGAACCTCGGTCAAGAGTGAAGACATGACAGTGGGATATCCGTCGTGGCCGTGGATCAGCTCCATGCAAGCCCAGAAGATCGCCACTGTCACCTGGTTTCGACCACCAGCGGCTTGACGCGCGTGCCATCCGCGACTTTGTCTCCCGGATAGACGACCAGGCGATCGCGCTCGCTCAGGCCTTCAAGAATCTCCGTCTCGATGCCGTTCCCGCGCCCGACCCGGATCTTGCGCAGCCGCGCCCGTCCGCCATCGATCACAAACGTCTGCCACGCCCCGTTCCGTTGAAACAGCGCGCCTGCCGGAGCGCGGAGCGCGTTCGAATTCTCCCAGATCACAATCCGTGCCTCCACCCGGTAACTGTCGCCGAGGGTGGGGCGACGTTCGATCGGATCGGTGAAGTCCGCGATCACATAAACCCGCTGCTCCTCCACACCGAGCGCCGAGATTTTGGTAAACGCCGAAGGCTCGACGAGGCGCACGCGCGCCGCCAGCGGCTCCGGTCCGCCCCATTGTTCGAGCATGACCCGCGCGCCTGGCCGGATCGCCACGCCATCCCGGGAAAGGACTTCGATCCGCACCTCGAGATCGGTCGGATCCCCAATTTCCATGAGCGGAAAACCCGCCGGGACAACCCGGGCGCTCTCCTGCATGACACGCAGAATCCGCCCACTTACCGCCGGGGTGAGCACCAACGGATCGGCGGAAGTCCCGCCGGGGGCGGCTCCGGTCGCGGCGGGTTGACCCCGGGTGAGCAGCGCGCGCGCCTGCTGCAGATCGAACTCCGCCACCTTCAGCCCGAACTCCGCGGCGCGCGCCTCCTGGGCCCCGGTTTCCGCGCGCATCTGGGCGGCCTCAAACTCCTGCGTCGACGACACGTGCTGATCCCGGAGCTGCTTCGCGCGCTCGAGGTCGGAGGCCGACAACCGGGCGGCGGCGTTGGCGCGTTCGCGCTGCGCGAGGGCGGCTTCACGTGCGGCCTCGGCCGCGCGGACCCGCGCCTCGGCTTGAGCCAGGCTGCGCGCATCCAGAAAATCCGCCCCGCTCGTCTCAAGTGTCGCCAGCACCGTCTGGCCGGCCTCCACGGTGGCGCCCGCCTTCCAATCGATGCGGCGAAGCTGGCCTGCCACCGGCGCGGAGACGACGTAGCGGTTCCGCACCCGGGTCATGCCCTCCTCATCCACGGTCACGACCAGGGGACCGCGCGTGACGGCCGCGGCCTCGACCGGAATGGCGCGTGGCCAGAGACCGATCACAATAAGTACAATGAGCACAACGCCGCCGGCGAGCGGCAGCCGGCGCCGCCAGGCCGGCGCGCCGGTCTTCTTCGCACCCGGTGGGCGTGGGGGAGTTGTTTTCATGGGCGTGTTATATATAACTAATCAAGCGCCTTCAACGCACTGACGAGATCGATATCGGCGAGCTTGCGCGCGGCGAACAACGCGGAAAGGGCCGAGGCGAGCGCCACCACGAGCACCGCAAAGGCGTAGTTCGCGACGGTGAGCACGAGCGGCAGCCGCACCGTCTCCGTGTTGACGGCGGCAAGGATGCCGCGGGCGAAGCCGGATCCGAGCAACAAGCCGAAGGGCAGGGCCACGAGAGTCAGGAGCACCAGCTCGCCCACCAGCACCGCGCCCACTTCGCCGCGGGTGAAGCCGAGCACACGGAGCGTCGCCAGTTCGCGCGCGCGCTCCGAGAGCGAAATCCGCGCGCTGTTATAGACAATGCCGAACGCCACCACGATGGCGAAGATCATATATATCTTCTGAATCAACCCGATGCTTTCGGCGGTGGTCTTGCGGAAACCCTCGCGAATCGAGTCCTTGATGACACAGCCGGCCACGCGCGGCGTGTGCTTGATCGCATGGAGAAACTCGTCCCAGCGGCCGCGCTCGACGACCACATGGGCGCCGCTGATCCGATCGCCCTCGAGCAGCAACCGGTTGAGGGCGTGCAGTTCCATATAGGCCGCGGTGCCCGCAAAATCCTCCGCGAGTCCCACCAGCGGCACGGTGATTTCGCGCTCCCGGCCCTCGAGCACCTTGGCGATCACCTCGTCGCCCGGCCGCAATTGCAGCACGTCGGCGAGCTTGGCGGACATGATGATGCCGCGCGGCGGCAGCGTGAGCTGGCGGGGCTCGGCATCAATCACGCGGCTCAACGTGCCCTGGGCGGGAAGTCCCTGTAGCATCAGGCGGCGCATGATCGGTCCGGCGCGCAGCTCGATCGGCACGAACCGGAATGGCTCCGCGTGCACCACCCCGGGGAGATGGCGAAAGTCCGCGATCGCCCGCGCCGCCTCCGGTTCCACGAGCGAAAGGGTGACCGTCTGCCGCTGGACGACATCCCACTGGAAATCGATCACGTAGCTGATGCCGTCGCGAAACGCGTTGGGCACGATCAGGATTCCAGTGGCGAGGGCGAGCGCAAGGCAGGTCAACCCGCTGCGCACCGGGCGGCGCTGGATGTTGCGCAGTGCCATCCGGAACGAGGCGCTGAACCAGCGGGCAATGCCGAGCCGCTCGACCAGGGCCGGCCGGTAGCTGGCGGGGGCCTCGGGGCGCATGGCCTCCGCCGGCGGCAACCGCACCGCCCGCCGCACCGCGCCCGCCACCCCGCCAAAAGCCGCCAGCGCGCTGACCGCACCGGCCGCCACGAGCACGCGGGAATCGAGCTGGAAATTCAGCTGCGGAAACCGGAAGAAAAGATGATACATCACGACCAGTTCGCGTCCGAGCATGATGCCGCCGAGCGCGCCGAGGCCGACGCCGCCGATCACGATGGCGAGGGAAAATTTGAAATAGTGTCCGCCGATCTGCCGGTTGCTGAACCCGCACGCCTTGAGCATCGCGATCTGTTCGCGTTGCAGCGCAATCTGCCGGCTCATCACCGAGTTGGTCATGAATGCGGCCACGCTCAGGAAAACCAGCGGAAATGCGACCGAGAGACCCTCCATCACGCGAATCTCGTCGTCGACCCGCCGGTGCGACGGATGATCGATTCGGCCATAAGCGCCCCGCCCGCCGTAGGGCGCCAGCACGCGATCGACCGCGGCAATGATGTCGCGCTCCTTCGCGCCCGGCGCCAGGGTGAGGGACGCCGAGTTGAATGCGCCGTAGAGTTGAAACGCCGTCGCCAATTCCTTGTACGGCATCCAGAAAACACCATAGGTCTTGTTGTCGGGCAAGGCGGCCCCCGGCGGAGCCTCAAACACGAACTCCGGCGAAAGCACGATGCCGGACAGACGAAAGACCTGCTTCGCGCCGTTCAACACCGCCGAGAGCGTCGCCCCGGGCCGGAGCCCGTGGGCCTCGGCGAACGCCTCGCTGACCGCCAGCTCGCGCCGCGCGGTGCCGCCGGCCGGGAGATTGCCGGCCCGCAGGTGCAGACGGTTGAGAATCAAGGCTCCCCGCTCGGGCAACGAATTGAGCAGCCCCACGGCGGGCTCCGGCAGACCAGGCACATCGAGCGTGACCTGCACCGCGATGCCGGTCTGCACGGTGGCGACGCCCGGGATGGCGGCCAGTTGTTCGCGCACGGCGTTCGGCGCCCGTTTCAGACGGGAAAAAATCTGCGCGAACTGATGCCGCTCGTAATACGTGTCGCGCGTGGTCTCGAGCGAGAGAATCAGCGAGCGCGTCATGATCATCATCGCGAGACCGCAGGCCATCACGAGCGCCACGGCGAGCGCCTGTGACTTCAGTGCGCGAAGATCGCGGAGCAGCTTGCGGTCGAGCAGGCTCACCACGCGAGGTCCCGCACCATCCCGCGCCGGGCGTTTTGGCGGATGTTCACGATGCGTCCGTCCGAGAGGGTGAACACGCGGTCGGCCATGTCGGCGATGATGGCGTTGTGCGTGATGATGACCGTGAGCGTGCCGAGCTCGCGGTTGAGATGCTCGATCGCCTCGAGCACGGTGATGCCGGTGTGTACATCGAGGGCGCCGGTGGGCTCGTCGCAGAGCAACACCTCGGGCCGCTTGGCAATCGCGCGGGCGATCGCGACGCGCTGTTGTTCACCGCCCGACAGTTGCGCGGGAAAGTGATCCAACCGCTCGCCGAGTCCGACCCGATGCAAGGCCTCCTCCGGCGCCATGGGATCGCGGCAGATCTCCGTGATCAGGGCGACATTTTCCCGGGCGGTCAGGCTCGGGATGAGATTGTAGGCCTGGAACACGAACCCGACCGCATCGCGCCGAAATTGGGTGAGTTCGGGCTCGTCGAATTCCGCGAGATTGGCTCCGCGGTAGAGCAGGGTGCCTTGGGTGGGCGAATCGAGTCCGCCGAGTTGGTTGAGCAGCGTGGATTTCCCACTGCCCGACGCCCCGAGCAGCACGATCAATTCGCCGGCATAGAGGTCGAGATCGACGCCGGCGAGCGCGGTCACCGCGGCCAGATCCTCGCCGTAAACGCGGGCCAGGCCGCGGACGTAGAACACCGGCTCGCGTACGCCCAACGGAGCGGAAGGCGAGGGGAGGGTGGGATCGGCAACGGGCATGGTGGGAAAGACCGCCGAAGAAACCAATTCACCTGCGGCGCCGCAACGCCCAAACGGCGGAGCGCAGCCCTGTGCGCTGTTCGACCTCGTCGCCGGACGCCGGACGGAGGTCGCTGCGCGCTCGGCGATGCCACGCGTCGATCGTCCGGTGGCGCTGGGAGCATCGGTCCGGAATCCGAAATTCGCGGTCTGCACCGCGAGGCGATCGCCGTTCGTCGGGTCGTGCCAGCCAATCGAGGCGAGAGGAGGCTTCGCCTGCCCGACGCTTTGTCTACAAAACGGTGGGATTGGGACGCGCCAACTCGGCGTAAATCGGGAGGTCGATAAAGCCCGGCGCGACGACCTGACCCGAAACGTCGACCACTGAAGTGCCCGTAAGTTTCTGGGCGGAGATGGCTGCGATTTTCCCGCCGGAGATCCCGACGTTCCGGATCGCATCAAGCCCCGTGGCAGGATCCATCACCCGCCCACCCGCGAGCACGAGATCGTAACGCGGGTGGCTGGAACATCCCGCCGCCACGCCAACGGCGAGAGTGAGGACCGGAGAGGCCACCGAGTGCGATGCGCCACGACTAGTCAGGCGCGGGGTAAAAGGGGAAGCATCGTTCATCATAACTCGCAAACAAGGGTCTGTTCCGGTCTCAATCGACCGGCAAAGGCATCACCGCGGCCGCGTTGGTAAGATGAATACAACGCGGTCTGATTCCGGTCGCGACCTCCACTCATCGCTTCCACGCACCGGGGTACGGGAAGCGATCGGTTTTGGCCAAAGGTGACGCCAAGATCCGGACCGGAGGATCGGTCCGGCTATTTGTCATCCATAGGATGACAAGCTCAGGTCCGCACTTCCGCGAGTTTCACCGGGCGGCCGAGCTTGAGGGAGAGCTCGGCGGCGAAGATGACCTCGTGGGCCAGCACGGCATCGATGAGTCCGGTCAGCGGCATGGGCTGCTTGAGATCGAGCGCGTTGAAGAAGGCGTCGAACTGGGTCTTGTAGGGATGGTCGGCCACATCGCCCGAATCGACGCACTTGAACGGCAGCTCCTTCCATTTGTGCCGATCGTCGCCGTGGAGGACATTCGAATGATGCTTGTTGTCGAGCAGGCTGCCTTCACTGCCGACGAGGTGGGTGTGAAAATAATACGGCTGCCAGCAATTGATCACCGAGGCGCACTTGCCCACGCGACCGTCCCGGTACTTGAGCAGCGTCGTGGTCGAGGCGAGGTATTCGTATTTCGCGAAGATCGGATTGGTCGATTGGCTGCCGTAGCAGAAGACCTCCTCGACCTCGGGGCCGAGGCAGAGCAGCAGCACGTCCATGGCGTGGCAGCCGGCCGCGAGCAGACTGCTGCCGCAGCCCTCGTTTGTCGTGCACCACTCGTACTCGCGGTACCACGGGCCGATGCCGTGATAATAGTCGACTTCGGCGAAATGCAGCCTGCCGAGCTGGCCCGCGTCGATCATCGCCTTGGTGGCGATGAACTGGGTGGAGAAGCGCATTTCGAAGCAGATGCAGAAATTCACCCCGGCGGCCTTCACCTCGCGCTCGATCTCCCGGACATCGGCCAGGGAGAGCGCGAGCGGCTTTTCGACGATGAGATGCTTCCCTGCCCGGGCGGCCGCGATCGCCTGGGCCTTGTGCTGGCTGTGATAGCTACAGATTGAGATGACATCCAGGTCGGGTGCCGCCAGCATTTCCTGAAAATCAGTGTGCGTGCGCAGTTCGCACTTGTATTGGGCCGAGAGTTCGGCCGCATCCAGCGGCCGCGACGAACATATGCGGGTCACTTGTCCGCGTGGCCCCGCGTTGATGGCTGCAAGGTGGGCGGTTGCCGCCCAGCCGTATCCAACGATGCCGACGTTGTATTTTTTCATATCGGACGCGGAAATTAAACGGTCGGCGCGCGCGCGGCGAGCGTCAGTTGCTCTCTCCGCAAAAATTTTCATCGGTCCGGTTCCTGCCGTCCGGTTCGGCCTGACTCCGACCCCACCGGCTACTTGTCACTTAATGGATGACACTCTGGCAGCTATTCGGTGATAGTGCCGAACGCGGGAGGAGGAACAGTATCGAGCAGAATCGACTATTGACAGCCTGCTTCTCCCGCGAACGCCGTAGTCAATCGTCAACCCCTGCCCCCTTGGCTCGGCCTCGAATGGCGCCCTATTTCCTGGGCGGCAGCTCGCGGATGAAGGCCCACGAGACCTCGGCAACCTGGCCGTTGTCGTAGTGGACGAAGAATCCACTCTGGTGCCAATCCTCGATTTCGAGGTGATTAAACTGCGCCTTGGCCGAAATCTTGTTGGCGCGCCGTATGGTCGCGTGCGGTTCCAAGATGCACAGTCCGTCAGCGAATTCGACATCGAAGGAGTCTTCCCAACTCAGGTAGCGGACGTTCTTAATGCGGGAAAACTTTCCCTTGGTAAACGGCGCTTTGGCGTTCTTCGCGGCGGCTTTCATAAGCGACCCTCTGCTTTCAGTTCTTGGATCAACGTGATGACCTTAAGGCTCGCCTTGGGAATGTCCATAGCGCGCATGGTTTCGAGATTCACGCGGGTGAGCAGCCGGCCGTTCTTGTCGAAGACGTGAACGTGGCGCGGCGCGTGGTCGCCGAGCCACCAGAGAAAGGTGTAGCCACCCCGGCGGACACGTCCCATTTCCGCGTGCCCTTACGCCTCGACCTCGCCCACCACCGGTTCGCCCACCTTGATTGTGACTTTCTCGAGGATGGCCTTCGAGATCTTCTCGGCCAGCTCGGGCTTTTCCTTGAGCGCGGCCTTGGCGGCGTCGCGGCCCTGGCCCACCAGCGCGCCTTCGTAGGCGATCCATGCGCCCTTCTTTTCCAGAATCTTGTGCTCGAGACCGAGGTCGAGGAGCGAACCGATCTTCGAGATGCCCTCGTCATACATGATGTCGAACTCCACCTCGGTGAACGGCGGGGCCACCTTGTTCTTCACGATCTTGATCTTGGTGCGGTTGCCGATGACCTTGCCCTCCGGCGTCTTGATCTGGTCCTTGCGGCGGATATCGATGCGGATCGACGAGAAAAACTTCAGCGCCCGGCCACCCGAGGTCGTCTCGGGGCTGCCGAACATCACGCCGATCTTTTCACGGATCTGATTGGTAAAGATACACACGCAGTTCGTCTTGCTCACCACCGCCGTGAGGCGGCGCATGGCCTGCGACATCAGCCGGGCCTGGCTGCCCATGGTCATGTCGCCCATCTGGCCATCGAGCTCGGCCTTGGTGATCAAGGCGGCAACCGAGTCCAGCACGATGACGTCGATGCTGTTGGAGCGGATGAGCGTCTCCATGATGTTGAGCGCGTCTTCGCCGCTGTCGGGCTGGGAAACGAGGAGATCGTCGAGGTTCACCCCGACAACCCGGGCGTATTTCGGGTCGAGCGCGTGCTCCACATCGATGAAGGCGGCGAGGCCGCCCTTTTTCTGCGCCTCGGCGATGACGCTGAGACAGAACGTGGTCTTGCCCGAGGATTCCGGGCCGTAGATTTCGATGATACGGCCCTTCGGCAGCCCGCCAACGCCGAGCGCGAGGTCGATGGCCAGCGAGCCGCTCGAAAGAGTCTCGACCTTCATCCGGGCATTGCTGCCGAGCCGCATGATCGAGCCGTCGCCGAACTGTTTCGTGATCGAGGAGAGCGCGAGCTCGATGTTCTTATCGCGGGTATGCGCGGCGGGGCCGGCGGCGGCGGAAACTTTGGTATCGGGGACTTTGACGGGAGCGGCTTTGGACATGGCGGAGGGCGGTTGGGAGCTGATTGGGTGAGAGTGAGAGCCGAAAAGCGCGAGCGTGCGAAGCGGGTTCAGCGAGGCAAGGATGGAGCGCGTTGAGCAGGAACACGCCTGACGTGTTCAAATGAACACGTCAAGCCGGAAGATTGGATTGGCATTCGTCCACCTGAGCATTTCCGGGACGTCAATGGAACCCGACTATCCACCCAA
Source organism: Opitutaceae bacterium (assembly GCA_044344465.1). GTDB lineage: Bacteria > Verrucomicrobiota > Verrucomicrobiia > Opitutales > Opitutaceae > ER46. The sequence continues at coordinate 14,508 of JBIJCX010000018.1, read as the reverse complement.
TTTTGGGTATGAACTTCCCGGGATTCAAAATGCGCGTAATTCGCCCTCCTTGGATCGCGGCTGTTTCTTCCTGTCGGCGCCGAAACTTGTTTTGGTGGTGGGGCTCGCAAGGAAACGGCGACGTTGTAGCCCGCGGCGTGAGCAGCGGGATGGCCGGAAGTCCCTGCGCTCATGCGCAGGGCTACGAAAGTCGTCGTTTCCTTCCGTCCAGCTGCACGAAATCGTGGCGGTGGCGGCAACGCACCTGGAGGGCGCGGCCGCGGCTCTCGCGAATCGCGACTGGTCCGTCGCGCTCACGGCGGCCGGGTGTTCGTGGCGGCTGCGGCACACCGCGGAGTCCGCCCGGATCGCGTTTCTGGCCGCGGCGGCGAGCGGAGACACGGCCCGGGCGTTGCGCTGGCGGGAGCGCGCGACGGATGTGGAGTGCGCCTGATCCGGTCCTGCGCGGCCAGCGCTACGAACGCGGCGGGATAAGACGCGCAAAATGACCTGTCCCTTGATTCGGGAACAACCTCCGCCCTCGTCCGCCTCCCGAACCGCTCTGTTCGTAGTTCCGCCTTGAGGCGGGAAGAAAACAGGCCGGGACCGGCTGAAGCCGGAACTACAAACTGGTCGACCAGGCCCGAGAGTGGTGTTGGTCCATGAGTGGGATCCACCCGAGTCAAGCCGAGCCCACCGAAGGTTCGACACCTGTCATCGAATCCCTTCACTGCCTGTCCCGATGCCGGTTCAAAACAAACTCATCGTTGGCGACGCCGTCGAGAAGATCGCGGAACTGCCCGACAAACACTTTCAACTGATCATTGCCGATCCCCCATACTTTCAGGTTCTGCTGGGAGAAAAATGGGACAACCAATGGAAATCGCCGGAGGAATACCTCGCCTGGACCAGGCGCTGGGTGCTGGCCTGCCGGGCCAAGCTGCGTGACGACGGCCTCTTTTACATCTTCGGCCAGCTGGGAAAACGGGAGCACACGTGGCTGCACGCGTGCTCGTTGATCTGTCGCGAACTGGCGTTTCACGACATGATCGTCTGGGACCGGGCCGTCGGCTACAACGAGCGCTCCGACAGTTTCACGCCCCAATATGAAATGACCCTCGTGGTCAAAAAGTCCGGCGACGCCAAGCCCTGGTTCGACAAGGACGCCGTGCGGGTGCCGTACGACGAAGACACGATTGCCGGGTATCTGAAGGACAAGCGTTATAAAGACATGGACCGTCGCCGGGAGCACCTGCGCAAGGGAAAATACGCCACCAACATCCTGCGCGTGCCCAGCCTCAAGGGGACCTCGAAGGAAAAGATCGGCCATCCTTCGCAAAAACCGATCAAGCTGATCGAGATGCTGGTGACGAGTTCGTCCCGGGAGGGCGATTGGGTGCTCGATCCCTTCATCGGCAGCGGCACCACGGCGGAGGCCTGCGAGCGCCTGGGGCGAAGGTGGATCGGGATCGAGATCGATCCGGCGTACGCCAAAATCGCCAACCAGCGGATGGCGGCCCTCAAGACGATTGAACGTCAGATGCTGTTGTGAAATGGCCTCGGTTTTCGCTGCGCTGAAACGCGGCCACGCCAGCTGCCGCATCCGACCGGATGCCCGTCACCGCACAATCTTCAGGATCCGATTGTTGTACGTATCAGTAATATAGAGCGTGCCGTCCGCGTGGACCGTGACGCCGTGCGGACGGTTTAATTCACATTGCTCCGGAGATCCCCCGACGCCCTCGGCGCCCTTCCTGCCCGTGCCGGCGACCCGGCCGATTTTCCCAGTGGCGGGAATATATTTCCGAATCAGATTATTCTCGGCATCGGCGATGATGACATTGTCGTCGCGATCAACGCAGAGGTGCTTCGGCCCGTTCATCGTGGCCCGCAACCCCTCGCCACCGTCACCGTCCGCCCCTTTCTTGCCGGAGGCATTCACCACGGTGCGAATCTTCCCGTCCGCGCTGACGACCCGCAACGCGTGGCCGCTCCGCTCGAGAATATATATATTGCCCTTTCGGTCGGGCGCGACGGCCCGCGGGTCGACCAGCGGTGAATCCGCCGCCAACGCGCCGTCGCGCGGGATGCCCTTCTGCCCATTGCCGGCCACGAGACGTTTCACCCCGGTCTTGAGATCGATCGCGTGGATGGAGCGAAGGTCGGCAATATAGAGCTGCGTGCCGGCAAAATCGAGCGTGATGCAATACGGACCAGCAGTGCGGGCCTGAGCCGCGGGAACGTTGAACCCGGGCAGGCTCGTCACAGTGCCGGACGTAAGCTGAACCCGGCGCACGCGGCCGTTCCACGTATCCGCGATCAACACGTCGCCTCCGGGCAAGAGCGCAAGATTGTGCGGGCCGTTGAATTGAGCGGCGAGGGCCGGGCCCCCATCGCCGCTGTCGCCTGGCGTCGCCTGGCCGGCGATATGTGTCAACGTGCCGCGGGCATCGACCTTGAGCAGACGATTGCCGGCCGCCATCTCGATGATGAAGAGGTTGCCCGCGCGGTCGAAGTCCACCCCAAAGGGCTCCTTGAGCCGCGCCTGGACGGCGGGGACGGCGGTGCGATCGTCGCTGCCGCCGGCAACGAGGACGATCTTGTCGGCGTGGGCGAGCGGCATAATTCCGGCGAAGCCGAGGAGGGCGGAAATCAGGAATGGGCGAAGGTTCATCGGCAGACTGGGGGAGGGGTGGGGGAGAGAGGGAGAGACGGAGAGAGGGGGGATCGTTTGCTTAAACCCGGACCCAGCGCAAGCGGCACGTTTGCCGCCAGAAAAACTCCCCGCTCCCGCTGCCTTAACATCGATCCCGATCCCCGAACCTCGATCCGGATCGTACATCATCGCGACGACGATCCGACATTCAATCCTGTGGCCCACGGAACAGACGGAATACACGGAAGAACACTTGGGTTCCGTGTATTCCGTGTGTTCCGTGGGCAAAAAAAGGCCGCGCTATTTCCGGCCCAAAACCACTTTCTCCACCATCGCGACCAGACGCTGGCCCATCAGCTCGTTGCCTTCATCGTTGGGGTGCTGGGGATCTTTGAACAGGGCCTTGTCGGCGGGGCCGAACAATTCGAGCCCTTCGACCACGAAAGTATATTTGTCGCCGGCATTCCGCCGCTCGACGGCTGCATCCCGCATCATGTTGCGCAGGTTAACGGACTTCTCCCGGTACTCTTTCTCGGCGATTTCCTTGGTCGAGTAAATCGGCGTCACACAAAGTATCGGCACCGTGGGATGCGCCGCGCGGATCGTGGCGAGCATGCGGACAAAAGGCTCCTTGGTCTGGTTGCCGTAGGATTTTCCGAGGTCGAAGATATAACAACTCGCGTCCAACTGATTCACGAGCGCCACGACGGCCGGCTCGGCCTTGCCGGCGCCGCCAAAGCCCAGATTGACGAAATCGAGATTCAAGCGCCGCGCCAGCACGGCGGGATAGGTGGTCCCCGGATGGTCGGACCCGGTGCCCTGAAGCACGGAGGAACCATAACAGACGACGGGCAATTTAACGGCGAAGCCCGGAGCGGGCTTCAGGTCGGACTCGGAGTCGATGCCGACGGCGAGCACACGAACCTCGTTGTTATTGGGCAAATAGATCGTGACGTTTTTCGATCCGCCGCCCTTGCCCTCAAAGAGCACCAGATCCACCGTCTTGGGTCCGGTGGCTTTGGCCGAGCCGGCGTATATATTATCGATGTAGGCATCGAAAACCGCCGGCTTCTTCACGGCTTGGACAACTTGGACGCGGATGGCCAGCCGGGACGTCGGGCTGGAAAAGCGGATGCGGCCGCCATCGGGGGCCACGGCCCGGTTCCAGGCGCCGTTGGGGATCTCGGCCCGGTTCTTCTTCGGCAGCCGCCACAGCTCGGGCGCGTTTTCCGCAAACCACGGCAGGCCCCGGAGCTCAAGCTGCGGGTGAGGGAAGGGCAGCCACTTGATCTGGCCGGCGGCAGAACCAGATGGCGGCTGGTTGGGCGGGGCGAGATTTTCCGCCGCCAATACGGACCCAATTAGAGTGCTGAACAACAGAAACCAGGCTGGATTCTTCATGAGATAACAGGGCCGGATATTCAAGGTTCCAGGATGTCTAGATCACCTCAGATATTTCGGGCGGTGGTTTTCACGCGCCTCTTTCTTGGTGGCCCCTTGAGTGTTGACGCCGGGAATCTCTTCCACGTGCGCCGCCCACCAGTTCCCAGATTTCTTGAGGACTGCTGTGACCATGACCGCAATCGTAACCGACGATCCTTTCCGCGCAAGAGTCGAGGCGAGGATTATCGAGGTGGAACAGTTTCAGTCATCCTGACCCGCCGGCCTAATCACCCTGTGACATTCCTCATGGCAGACGAACCAAGCTGTTTGTCATCCATTAGATGACAAGTGCCTCTGGGAATCGGGAGATTTTCTGGTGCGAACGTAACAGCGTCATACTAACTGCGCTCGCCCGAGGAAAAGCGATGAGCCCAAAGGAGCGCGGGCGCGTCCTCGTGCCCGCCTTCGAAACGCGATCCAGCCGGCCGAACATGCGGGCACAGGGACGTGCCCGCCCACCCAAGGAGATTCCCCGCCAGCGCCCGACTTGTGTTTTCCGCGCGTGAGGGCGACCGTTCGGTCCTATGGCGCGTCATGAAAAGTCCCCGGCAGACATTGCCCTCGAGCGACTGCCCAAGGCGGCGATCAACCGCGAGAGCCTGCGGGAGACGCTCGCACTCGCCCGCTACGTGCGGCCGTACCGGCGGCGATTTTTTGCGGGCCTGGCAACCTTGTTTGTCAGTGCGGCGTGTGGCCTGGCCTTCCCGCTGCTGGCGGGAACCTTGATCGACGCCGCGTTGCGGCCGGGTGGCGCGAGCCTGCCGTTCCTCGGCGCGCTCAGCCTGAACCAGGTGGCGTTGGCGCTCGTGGGGGCGGTCGCCCTGCAATCGCTCGCGTCCTTCAACAGTTCCCTGGCCTTCAACCGCGTGGGGCAAAGCGCGCTGGCCGACCTGCGGCGCGAATGCTACCAGCGGCTGATCGCGCTGCCGATGGCCTTCTTTGGCCAGCGTCGCGTCGGCGAATTGACGAGCCGGGTGTCGACGGACATCGCGCAGATCGAGGGCGCGTTGATCGATTCGCTACCGCAGCTCTGCCGGCAATCCGTGTTTCTGCTCGGGGGCATTACGCTCATCGCGGTCACATCCGGACAGTTGACGGCGGTGATGCTCGGCACGCTGCCGTTCCTGATCGCGGCGGCGGTCTTTTTCGGACGACGGTTGCGCCGCTTTTCCCGCGAAACCCAGGATCAGCTGGCCGCGACCAACACGATCGTCGAGGAGACCTTGCAGGCGATCGCGAGTGTCAAGGCCTTCGCCAACGAGGCCTTCGAGCTCCAACGCTATGATGTGGCCAACCACGGGGTGTTGGCGGCGGCGCTGGCGGCGGCGCGCTGGCGGGCGGTGTTTGTGGCGCTCTTCATCGTCGCACTCTTCGGCGGCGTTGCGATCGTGCTGTGGTTCGGGGCCGGACTCCTCCAAAGCGGATCGATCACTCCGGGCGAACTGACGCGTTTCGTGCTGTATTCGACCTTTGTGGCGGGCGCGATGGGGCAGTCGGCCGAGTTGTTCAGCCAGATCCAGAAAACGATCGGCGCCACCCAGCGCGTGCGCGAGCTGCTGCGCGAACCGACCGAGTTTGAGGCGAGCGCCCCGAGGATGGCGGCCACATCGACGGCGGACGCGACCCCGGACGCCGCCCTGCCGGCCCGGCTGCGCGGCGAGGTGGAGTTTGCGCAGGTCAGTTTTCGTTATCCCGCCCGGCCGGAAGTGGCGGTCTTGCGTGAACTCAGTCTGGCGGCGCGGCCCGGCGAGCGGATTGCGCTGGTTGGGCCGAGCGGCGCGGGCAAGTCCACCCTCACCGCCCTGTTGTTGCGCTTCTATGCCCCGGACAGCGGGCGGCTCCTGATCGACGGCCGCGATGCGCGAGACTACCCGCTGGGCTGGTTGCGCGGGCAGATGGCAATCGTGCCGCAGGATGTGCTGCTCTTCGGAGGCACGATTGCAGACAATATCGTCTATGGCCGGCCCGGGGCCGACGCGGCCGCAATTCGCGAGGCGGCCCGGCTGGCGAACGCCGATGATTTCATTGCCGCCTTTCCCGAGGGTTACGCGACCGTGGTCGGCGATCGCGGGATCAAACTCTCGGGCGGCCAGCGTCAGCGGGTCGCGATCGCGCGGGCGATTCTAAAAAACCCGGCGATCCTGATCCTCGACGAAGCCACGAGCTCGCTCGACAGCGAGAGCGAGCGACTGGTCCAGATCGCGCTCGACCGTTTGATGCAGGGGCGCACGACGTTCATTATAGCGCACCGGCTGGCCACGGTGCGCAATGCGGACCAGATCGCCGTGATCGAGGCCGGGCGCGTGATCGAGTTCGGCACGCACGACGAATTGTCAGCCCGGCCGGCCGGGCTGTATCGGCGGCTCAGTTCGCTGCAATTTGGCCAGGCGGATGCCGCGATGCTGGACGCCGATATCCAAGCGGTGTTTTCGGAGGCGGCCGGCCTGAGGCCGTTTTAGTTGAGAGCTAAGGGCTGAGAGTTGAGCGCAAAACCAAAAGGTGAATTTCGTGGTCAGGCATGATGGCGCGTGCTTCAGATCTGGAGATCGGTCTCTCAGCTCTCAGCTGCACAGGTTACAGCTTCGTTGTAGCCCGCCGCGTGAGCGGCGGGAGTGCGGGACGTCCCTGCGCTCACGCGCAGGGCTACAATGCCCGCCGTTTCTTCCCGTCCGGTGCAAAAACCCTTTTGCGGTTGGGGCTGCATGGCCACGGCTCAGCGGATGTCCGCGTGGTAGCGCTGGAGGGATTTCACGCCGGTGCGGCCGGCGCGGTACTCGGCGATGCCCACCACCGCGGCGCGCGCGGCGGCGGCGGTCGTGGCATAGGGCACCTTGTACTTGATCGCGGTCTTTCTTATATAGCCGTCGTCATGCTTCCCGGTCCGGCCGATCGGCGTGTTGATGACCAACGCGATTTCCCGGCTCGTGATTTCGTCGACGATATTCGGGCGGTGGATCTCGTGGAGCTTGAAACTCCGTTCGCTCTTCACCCCATTTTGCAGGAAGAACTCATGGGTGCCGTGCGTCGCCTTGATCCGGAATCCGAGCTCCTGGAACTGCCGCGCCACGGCGAGGATCGCGGGCTTCTCCCGATCCGTGACCGAGATCAAGACTGTGCCCTTCGTCGGCAGCGGCGGGCCGGCGGCCTCCTGGGCCTTGAAATAGGCCAGGCCAAACGTGGGCGCCAGGCCGAGCACTTCGCCCGTGGAGCGCATCTCGGGGCCGAGGATGGGGTCGACCTCGGGGAACATGTTGAACGGCATCACCACCTCCTTCACCCCGACATGCGGGATGAGGCGGTGCTTCAGCTGCAGATCCTTCAGCTTCACGCCGAGCATGAGCTGGGTGGCGATGCGGGCCATCGGCACATTGCAGACCTTGGAAACGAGCGGGACGGTGCGTGAGGCGCGGGGGTTGGCCTCCAGCACGTAAACCTTGTCCTGACAGATGGCGTATTGGATGTTCATCACGCCGCATACCTGCAGCTCCCGGCCGATCCGGAGCGAATACTCCTCGATCGTCTGGAGGTGTTTCGGCGGCAGCGACACCGGCGGAATGACACACGCGGAATCGCCCGAATGGATTCCGGCGAGCTCGATGTGCTCCATCACCGCCGGCACGAAAGCATCCACGCCATCGGCCAGCGCATCGGCTTCGGCTTCGATCGCGTTCTCGAGAAATCGATCGATCAGGATGGGGCGGCCGGGACCGGCCTCCACGGCCCGGGCCACGTATTCCTGCAGCATCTGCTCGTCGTGCACGACTTCCATGGCCCGTCCGCCGAGCACGAAGGACGGTCGCACCATCACCGGATAGCCGATCCGGGTGGCGATCTCGCGTGCCTCGGCAAAGCTCCCGGCCATGCCGGACTCAGGCATCGGAATGCCCATCTGCTCCATCATCTGGCGGAAGCGATCGCGATCCTCGGCGAGATCGATGGTGTCGGGCGCAGTCCCGAGCACCTTGACTCCGCAGGCCTCGAGTTCCCGCGCGATGTTCAGCGGGGTCTGGCCGCCGAATTGCACCACGACCCCGATGGGCTTTTCCTTTTCGTAGATGGCCAGCACATCCTCGACGGTGAGCGGCTCGAAATAGAGTTTGTCCGAGGTGTCGTAGTCCGTGGACACGGTCTCGGGGTTGCAGTTGACCATGATGGTCTCGTAGCCCGCCTCGCGCAGGGCAAACGCGGCGTGGACGCAGCAATAGTCGAACTCGATGCCCTGGCCGATGCGGTTGGGTCCGCCGCCCAAGACCATGACCTTGCGCCGGCTGCTGACCGGGACCATGTCCGGGCCGTTGTAGGTCGAATAATAATAGGCGGCGCTTTCGACCCCGCTGACTGGCACGGCATCCCAGTGTTCGACCACGCCGAGGGCGGTGCGGCGGGCGCGAATCTGCGCCTCGGGCACCTCCAGCAGCTGGCTGAGATACTTGTCGGCGAAACCATCCCGCTTGGCCTGCACCAGCAGGGCGTCGGGCAATGGGCGGCCTTTATAGGCGAGCATCTGCTCCTCCAGCGCGACCAGCTCCTTCATCTGCTGGATGAACCACGGCTTGATATAGGTCTTGCGGTAGAGCTCCGCCACGTCGGCGCCCTTGCGCAACGCTTCATACATGATCCACTGCCGCTCGCTGCTCGGCTCGTTGAGCATGGCCATGAGCTCGGCGAGCGAACGCCGGTTGAAATCCTTGGCGAAGCCCAGCCCGTGGCGTCCGTTCTCGAGCGAGCGGATGGCCTTCTGGAACGCCTCCTTGTAGTTCTTGCCGATGCTCATCACCTCGCCGACCGAGCGCATCTGCGTGCCGAGCTTGTCCTGCGCGGCGCGGAATTTCTCGAAGGCAAAACGGGCAAACTTCACCACCACATAGTCGCCCGAAGGCGTGTACTTCTCGAGGGTGCCGTCGCGCCAATACGGAATTTCGTCGAGCGTGAGGCCCCCGGCGAGCTTGGCCGAGACGAGTGCGATCGGAAAACCGGTGGCCTTCGAGGCGAGGGCCGAGGAGCGCGAGGTGCGCGGATTGATTTCGATGACGACCACGCGGCCGGTCACGGGATCGTGCGCGAACTGGATGTTCGTGCCGCCGATGACGCCGATGGATTCGACGATGCGATAGGAATACTCCTGCAGCTTCGCCTGCAAGCTGGGCTCGATGGTCAGCATCGGCGCGACGCAGTAGGAATCGCCCGTGTGCACACCCATCGCATCGACGTTCTCGATGAAGCACACCGTGATCAGCTGGTTCCTGGCGTCGCGCACGACCTCAAGCTCCAGTTCCTCCCAGCCGAGCACGGACTCCTCGACCAGGATCTGGCCGACGATGCTGGCGGCGAGGCCCCGGCTGGCGATGACGCGCAGCTCCTCGACGTTGTACACATGCCCGCCGCCGGTGCCGCCGAGCGTATAGGCGGGGCGGATCACCACCGGATAGCCGATGTCGGCCGCCACCTGCTCGGCCTCCTCGACGCTAAACGCGGGCGCACTGCGCGGCATGTCGATGCCCAGCCGCTTCATGGTTTCCTTGAACACGATCCGATCCTCACCCTTCTCGATCGCGTCGGCCCCCACTCCGATGATCCGCACGCCGTATTTGGCGAGCACGCCGGCCTTGGCGAGCTGGGACGAGAGGTTCAGCCCGGTCTGGCCGCCGAGATTCGGCAGCAGCGCGTCCGGCCGCTCGTGCTCGATGATCTCCGTCACCGACTCGAGCGTGAGCGGCTCGATGTAGGTGACATCGGCGGTGCCGGGATCGGTCATGATCGTGGCCGGGTTGGAGTTGACCAGCACGATTTGGTACCCGAGCGCACGCAGGGCCTTGCATGCCTGGGTGCCCGAGTAGTCGAACTCGCAGGCCTGCCCGATGATGATTGGGCCGGAACCGATGATGAGCACTTTGCGGATGTCGTCGCGTCTTGGCATGATGGAGGTTACACGGCAGCGGTTTTTGACTTGGGATCACTCAATTGGGAAACAGATGATAACTTCAACTAATTCGATGGTGAGCTGTCGTGTGTCTAACTCATACGTCGACGATGTCCCGCAGGGCAACCGCTAACCCCGGCGGCGAGGCGAAACGGGCGCATTACCCCGGTTGACGGTAGCGCGGATGAGCGGGTTGGCGTAGCGCGGTGCTTCAGCCCGCGTTTTTCAGATTCGGAGACTGCGCCCGCCACCGACACAGGCTGGAGCGGAATGCCACGCTTTCGCGGTGTTCAAGCGCGGCTACGGAACCGACAAGAATTTGGCCTCGACGGTGCTCGGTCCTCCACCAACGGCGGCGGCTCAGCGCGCCGCGATCTTTTCCCAGTCCGAAAACTCCCAGGCGTCCTTGCGCTCAGCCAGGCCGTTTTCGAGCAGGTGGTTGTTGAGAAAAATCTCCGTGCCATCGCCCGTCGTGATGAAGACATCGGCGAGGTAGCGGTCGTACTTGTCCGACTTGGTCGTGTAGATCGTGACCGACTTCGCCGCGAAAACCAACGCCTCCACCGCGCGTTTCGCCGCCTTGCCCTCCGCCGTGACCATCTCCGGGCAGTCGAGCCCGCGCAACCGGAGCTTCTCGCGCAGCACCACGTGGGGCAGCGCGACCACCACCTCCAGGGTGTCCCCGTCGATCACGCGGTGAATCTTGGCCCCATAGGTGAAGAGGTCGGACGGCCTGCCGCCTGCGACGGTGCAAACGCTGCCTTCGGCGTCGACGCTGACGATTTCTCCGAGGGTGCGCTGGCGGGCCTGGGCCGGCGAGAGCGGCAGGTAAAGTTTGAAGCCGAGATCGAGGCAGAGGCGCCCGGCGGCGTCCGCATCGGCCACGTCGCTTTGGGCGACGACGCGGTACCGGCCGGCGACGCCGCGCTTCGGGACGAGAAGTTGCGGCGCCGTTTCAGCCTCCCGGCCGTTGGCAGCGGCGCCGGGGCTTTTCGTGCCAGAGGTGAGTTTGAGCGCGGCGTTGTGGGCGCGGACCCGGAGCGCCACCTGCGGCGACGTCCAGCCGGCTTTGGCCGCCTCTTGGGCCAGCTGCGCGCGTTTTTCCGGATCGTCGACCTGGCAGATCAGCCGGCATCGATTCCAGCCCAATTGCGCGACCGGTCGCGCAATTGGGAAGCAGCGGTAGAAGTGGACACACTCGTGCAACGTCCGGTTGCTGACGCCCGTGTCCGCCGCCAACCGGGCGAAAACCTTCGCCCCGTAGTCCGCCCGATCCTGATGCAGCAGCAGGTGAACGTGAATCAGCCGCCCGGTCTCATGATAGGTGCGCACCCAGGCCAGCTCGATATCCTGCCGTCCGGCGAACAAAACCTCCTTCACGCAGCGGCGCAGGTCGGGGTACGTTTCCGGGGTGGCGGTCAGGGCAGTACGCATGGGGTGATTCGCGCTTCAGCCAGAGTGAGGTTTCCCCGGTTCGCAAGCGTTTCGGTGCGTGGGGCCGCTACTGGACGCATCTGAGTTTCTTGTAGCGGCGATCTATGATCGTCGGAGTAAGATACCGCGCCTCAACGCGCCTCAACGCGAACTTCAGTCTCAGTTCGAAAGCGAAGCCGGGAGAGAAGGGATCAACCTACCAGCTCAGCCACGCGACCCCGAGCAGCAGCGTGAGGATCGCGATCGGCAGGCCGGCCTTCAGGTATTCGAGGAACGACAGGTGCACACCCCGGCCGCGGGCGACCTCGGCGACGATCAGGTTGGCCACCGAGCCGAGCAGCGTGAGATTGCCCGCCAGCGTCGTGGCCATAGCCAGCGTGAGCCAGGCCTGGTTCGGGTCGGTCAGGGTGGGAATGATGGGCCGGAAAAGCATCACCGCGGGAACGTTCGACACGAGGTTGCTCAGCACCACGGACACGGCGGTGAGCGAGCCCGGGCCAGCGTTGGCATACGGCTGGAGCAAGCGGAAAAGGTGCGCGCCCAGGCCTGAGGCGCCGATCGCACCGGTGACGACGAAGAGCGCGCTGAAGAAAACGAGCAGCGACCAGTCGATTTCCTGAAAAACGTGCGCGGGGTCCGTGCGCCGCGTGACGAGCAGCACCGCCGCGGCCAGCACGGCGGCGAGGGGGACCGGAGCGCCGGCAATCAAGGTCACGAGCATGAGCACGGTGGCGAACAGCGCCTTGCGCAGCCGCGGCCGCTTCACTTCCGCCACCAGTTGGTAACTCGTGGTGAAGATCTCGGCCCGAAAGTCCGCCCGGTAGACCAGCACGATCACCACCCAGATCACGCCCAGGCCGAGCAACGCGATCGGGGCGAGCGCGGCGGTGAAGTCGACGAAGCCGATGCCCGAGGATATTCCCACCAGCATGTTCTGCGGGTTGCCGATGATGGTGGCGACCGAGCCGAGGTTGGCCGCGGTCACGAGCGCGACGAGGTAGGGCAGGGGATTCCGCCGCAAAGCGGTCGCGAGATCGAGGATGAGCGGCGTGAAGACAAGCACGATGGTGTCGTTGAGAAACACCGCCGAGAAAACCCCCGCCACGAGCACGATCAACGCCAGCAGCCGCCGCGGCGTGCGGGCGTATTTGATCACCTTGGCGGTGACGAGATGGAAAAAACCCGCCATGCGCAGGTTTACGTTGAGCACCATCATGCCGAAGAGGAGCACGATGGTGTTCCAATCCACCGCCAGGTAGGCCTCGTCGAGCGTGAGGACGCCGAGGGCGACGAGCAGCGTGGCGCCGACGAGCGCAATCGTGGCGCGGTTCATCTTCAGCCACGGGTATCGGCCGACCGCCACGCCGACGAGGGTTGTGACGATGATCACTCCGGCCACGATCATGCGCAGGCTCATGGGTGCGCCGGGATAGTCGGGCGGATCCGCGCGACAGTGGCAGGTTGGCTCATGCAGCGCTGAGCGTGCCGAACCCGGCCGGCGTGACAATCACTCCGTAGCGCCCACCGGCAAATTGGCTTTGCCCGCAGAGGATTCGACAACTAGACGGGACAACGTGAAAGAGTTGGAAATCACCGAAATACCCCCGTTGTCCACGAGCGAACGCTCGTTGGTCGACATGCATTCCGTGCTGAACGTCTTCAACGTCCTCCGGGGCGAACTCACGTTGATTGGGCTGACGCTGGCCGGGAAAGAGGACCTGCTCAAACAATCGCTCAAGACCTGCGACCGGATGATCCGCGATTTGAGCGAGCCCGGGGCGGCCCTGGATGCGGCGCGGAAGGTCGACCTCCACGCCCGCTCCATCACCGCGGAAATCGAAGCCCAGTTGGACGCCCAGCCGGGACTGCGCAGCCATCCGGAGATCACGGAATCGCTGGCCAATCTCGAATCGGTTTTTTCCATCCTGCAGGTGCGGGCGCGTGAACTGCTGGCGCGGCTGCAGGTGCCGGATCGATGGGTGGAACATTCGGTTACGGCGCTGCGGCAAAGCTTCCTGGACATATTTTCCGCCATCGAGAAAAACAGCCACGGGCGGTACCGCCTCATCTACAATGTGGCGCTCGTGCAGCCGCCCGATTACTACGTCGATTTCAAGATCGACAGTGTCGACGGCGAGAAGCTCTGGATGCCGCCGGTGTTCCAGGATGTCATGCGAGACCTCATCGCGAACGGGCGCAAATACACGGCCCCCGGCGGCCGCATCATCGCCGCGCTCCACGCCGGCGCCGACCAGCTCATGTTCCACATCGAAGACACGGGTCGGGGCATCCCGGCGAACGAACTGGCCAAGGTGGTCGAGTTTGGCCGGCGGGCGAGCAATGTGGGTGACGTGCGAACGATGGGCGGCGGGTTCGGGCTGACGAAGGCCTTCCTCGTCACCAAACAATTCGGCGGCCGGTTCTGGATCGCCTCGGAGGTGGGGGTGGGCACGCGCATTCGCATTCAGATTCCGCGAACCGCGGCGATCGCGCCGGTGGCCACAGATGGCGCGGCGGCCCGTAATCTTGCTTAGGTGGTGACAAGGGAATGGGGACAGAGGAATCCAATCCGTGAATCCCATGCCATTCCCCTGTCCCCATTCCCCTGTCATTCAGTCTCTCCCATCAAGCAGCGCCGGTTTCTTCGCTTCGGGGAAAAACGGGCAGTGGAGGCTTGGACATCCTGATCCGCTGGAATCGGCGTGAGACGGATCGTCGGGGCCAAGGTCGAAGGGAGGCCGGACGCTGTTAGCCCGGCGTGTCAGGATCGGAGGCTCCTGCACCTCAGAAATTCAGTCGGCTTGAGGTGGCAGCGCGACCTCCGGGCGCGTGCTGATCCAAGCACTCGAACACGCTCAGATCCGATAGTACCCGCGGAACCACGCGACAAAACGCCGCAGACCTTCCTCGAGCGGTACTTTCGGCGTGAAACCGATCGCGGCATGGACACGCGTGAGGTCGGCGCAGGTTTCAAACATGTCGCCGGGTTGCGGCGGCAGCAGCTCGGTTGACGCGGAACGCCCGAGGAGCTGCTCCAGCATCTGCACAAACAGCAGCGTCTCGACCGGCCGGTGAT
>JBIJCX010000514.1:0-4883 GCA_044344465.1 Opitutaceae bacterium | reverse complement strand
CCCCACGATACGGCGCCATGCACCTGATTGCCATATAGCGGTTGGCACGCATCGAGCGTGAAGCCCGGAATCGGGCGGTCGGCTTCGTCGCGGATTTCGGCGCGAACCTCGCCGGTGGCGCCGGCGTTGTAATTCAGGATCAGGCGTCCGGCTGCCACGCGCAGGGGTTTTGTCGTGAGCGTCGCGGAGCGCCGCCCGCCGCGGACCGAAACGAAACCGTCGAGCCGCAGCACCGCCCGGGCGCTCTTGCCGACGAATTTCGACTCTGGAGCCAGGCTCCGGCCATGCCGGCTCTGGTTTCCGGTATAGTAAATCCAGAGTTCGTCGCCCACCCGGACGATGCCGCTGGTGATATACAATTGATGGGAATCGAAACTCCCGGCCGGGCCGACGCCAATCCAAGGCCGTCCTGCCCCGGGCCTCCGCCACGTCACCCCGTCCCGACTGGTGGCGAGCTGAATTTCAGCCAGGTCACTGGACCGGTAAAAGGCGCTCGGTCGCATGAAATAGGCGTGGTGGGACCAGGGATACTTGATCACGCCGTTGGTGTAGAAATCCGTGCCCGGAACATCGACGACCGGATCGTGGCGGAAGTTAAGCGCCGGCTTCGGCCAGTCTTCGATTCGATCCGTCTCCGCACGCCAGACCTCCCGGGGAATGCCCTTGGCTTCGGGCGCCCGATTGTTGTGGCGGAAGTAGCCAACGTATTTCTCCAGCCGATCGTCCCAGAACATGACGTCGGCCGAGTCGGTGATGTGGTCCATCACATGTCCCCGGGGCGAGGGCGTCCAACGCAGCCCGTCGCGGGACCAGGCCAGACCGACTCCCGATTTACCCGCGGGCGAACTGATATAGGTAATCTTGTAGCGACGCTCGTCCGGGCCGGTTGGATCCTTGAAGACGCTGCCGTAAAGCCAGCTGAACTGGCCCAGGATGTTGTTCTTCCTGGAACCTTCAAATTCGTAAAGGCCGAGGTCGGGCTTTTCCCAGCGGATGCCGTCCTGGGAGGTCGCGTAGGCCAGGTGCGCCTTGAATCTCGGCTTCTCGTCCGGGGCATGGGTCATCGCGTCGTACCACAGTTTAAACCCGTCTTCGTCGTGCATCACGGTGTTCCAGGGCCAGATGCCGAGATTTTCCCAGGGGCGGTCCGCTTCGAGCACGACCCCCCGTTTTTCCGGCGAATGCTGGACAAAGGTTACCGTATATCCCGGCTCGATCCAGTCGTCGTCGAAGAGCAGGTAACGCTGTGATCCGAGATCGAGGACCGCTGCTTGCGCGCGGGCCGGGCTTCTGGCGACGGCGGCGGCTTCAGCCGCGGCGGCCGGCGAAACCACCAGGTACGGCGGAGCGCAGAGAGCGAGCAGGGCCGGGATCACGAAGCCGATGGTCCCGCATCGCCTTGCGGCCTTGATCCAACCGGATGACGGAGCGGGAAAGCAAATGGCAGACTGGATATTCATGGCGTGGCGGCGGTGCGGGATTTGGTCGAACGGAAGAACCTGGAGGCAGAAGCCTCGGGTCAAGGCGAATGCGGCGGACGGGCGGGCGTTGCCATCACTCGCGAAAGGCGAACGAATAGAGTTCCGCGCTCTTCAGGCGAAAGCGCAACGATACCGGCGTGCCCGCCAGTGCCGCCAGGTTCACCGCCTGCAGCCACTCGAGACGGGCTCGAAGGTTGTCGCCGGTCAATGGCTTTGATTGCGCCACAGTTTGCCCCGCCAGGTTCAGAATCTCCACGGTGATTTGCCCGCCCGGCTTCGTCGCAGCGTTCAGCTCCAGCCGGCTCCCGGTGAAAGCGACCGGCACCGTCGTGAGCACGCCGCCTTCGGCCGGCGCATCGGCAGAGACGAAACGGTCGAGCTTCCAGGTGGCCAGGCCGATGCCAAAGGTGTGCTCTGGCTTGCGCTGGCGCTGCCCGTGGCCTCGGTTGGATGCAGAATAATATAAGCGAATTTCGTCGCCCACGCGGAACGCCTCGGCCGCCGTCTCGAAAAAGCCGCCGTCCCACTCGCCGGCCCGTCCGCGGGGGATGGCCGGGATGCGGAACGGCCGTTCCCACTGTTGCAGATCGCGGGTGACCGCGAGTTGAATCTCCCCCGGCCCTTCCTGGGGCATGCCCTTGAGCGAGCCGGTGACCGTGAACAGCCAGGGAAAGGCAATGGTACAACTCTCCTGCTGGTAAACGCCGATGCCGTAGAGCTCGGTGCGCATCTGCTTCAGATTGAGCGGCGCATCCAGGATGGAGCGGACCTCCTCGGCGCGCGCCAGGGAGCCGGCGTCGTCGCGCAGATCGGGCACGAGAACCGGCTTCGGCTCGGTCCACGTCGCGAAGTCTGTGCTCGTGGCCACGTAGAAACAGCGCCGCTTGAAACCGTTCACGTCGGTCCCAATTTTCGGGAAAGCGACATGCAACCGGAGCCGGCGATCGTAGTATCCGCCGATCACATCGCCCTTCGGACAGATGGGCTTTGTAGGGGCGGAGGCGACCACCTTGCCATCGGCGGAGACGCTCGTGTTGTAGCCGGTGCGGATGGGCGGATCGTACCCAGTATTCAAGACTCCCGGTGCGTTCGGCGACCATGCGATGATCTTGTAGCGGCGCGCCGGGTCGGGGTCCGCGCGGTCCTTCCAGACGTTGGCGAACATATAGCCCCGCCAAAGCACGTCCTGCTTCTCCCACGCCAGGCCGTCCTGGCTGATCGCATAGGTCGTACCGTTGCCGCTGAGGTACCACATCTTGAAGATCCGCTCCTCCTCGTCGTAGATCGCGCTGCCGCACAGCCAGATTCGCTCCATTTCAGGGCGGTCGACTCTGATCAACGGGTTCCCCGGATGCTTTCGCGCCGGATGCGGCGTGAAGGCAATGTTTTCTGACGAACGCACGAGAACCTGATCCACGAAGAGCTGGGCCCGGTTGCCCACGGCGAACGGGTTCTGGTTCTCGACTGCTGCCTCGATTGACGGCGCAAAAAGGAGCATTAGCAGCATGGCCCCCATCGCCGGCCCCCTGGCCATGGCATGCGCCGTTCTAAAGGGATTAAAAAAAGCCCTGTCATTCTGAGCGCAGCGAAGAATCCAGTTGGACCTACGCCGCACTGCCCCGGGGGCGAACCTGCTGATGGATTCTTCGCTGGCGCTCAGAATGACAGACAAGAGGCTCTTTTTAGACGTTCTGTTACATGCGCGAAATAGGCGTTTCATCGAGTAGGGTCGAGGGGCTCTGTCGTAATGGAAGACGGGCCGACTTGGGTTGATTCCAACTTGCGTTCAAGTTGAGATTAACCGTGCGACGCAGGATTCGCATTGTAGGGGCGCTGCTCGTCGGCGCCCGGGGGCGTCGGCCAGCGACGCCCCTACAAAGATCGCTTCATCTTGAAAGTGAATCGGAATAGAACCCGGTGGCCTCGCCATCCTTCCGCTCAGAACCCGATCTCCGTGGAAACGGTGATCGCGCGCGGGTTTTCCGAGAAATTTGCCCCGTTGGGCCCGGCCCAACCGCTCACGGCATTGGGGAACAATTTCACCTCGTACCGATTGAACATGTTATACACATTTGCCTGCACAGACCAGGTATAGCGTTTGAAACGCCGCTCGTAGCCAAAGATACCGTCGAAGGCGGCCAGGTTGGGCTTGTAGTGCGGGACCGGTTGGGCGGTGGGAGTCACGCCATTGGCGTAATAGAAATAGTAGATGGATTGCCAGGCGAGCCGCACGGTGCCGCCCACGCGCAGCCCTTTCAACCATCCTTCGGAGAACGAATACATATTGGTGAGATTCATGCTGTACTTCGGCGCCCCCGTGTTTCTCTCGCCCGCCTGCAACACCGTGAGCGTGCCCGGAGGCGCGATCGCCCCGGGACTGATCTGCAGCGCGGAGATCGGCAGACCGACTTTCCCGGAGAGAATCGGTCCATTCACCGAGTCGGCCTGCCGGAGAACATTCGCGACCGCCGAGGTCGTACTGATGGCGCCAGAGTATGGGACTGGATTGGCGTAATACGGATTTCCGGGTGTGTTCATCATCGTGACCGTCAGCGGAATGGCGCCGGCGGTACCGGCTGGAACCACCGGGCGCGCGGCCGAGTACGTGGGGTTCACGTAGACCAGCGCGCCGTTCCGATAGGTGACCTGACCCGAGCTGTTCTGATAGAACTGATCGTTATAGAACTGCGCGTAGGTCTTCGTCTCACCCACCTTGCCATCGATGTACGCGCCGGAGAACCGCATCCGCCAGTTGCTTCTTCTCGCGGGTGCCGCCGTAAGCATGAGTTGTACGCCCTTTGACTCCCGCGCGGCGTGAACCTGGGTGCTGGGCGTGTCACCAAAGCGGCCATTAAGGCCATCGGGATTGATGGCGTTGAGTACGGCACTCTGGGTCAAGAAGCGATCGGCATCAGACTTCACGTAATAGACTGCAACCGTGCCGGAGATATTTCCGTCCCGACTGGTGCCCTTGGCTCCGATTTCCACGCCGATGCCGTGGTTGAGCTGCGGATCGGCACCATGCGGATCACGGCTCTGGGATGCCGGCTGATTGTAGGTGTCGGACGCCCCGATGTAGGGCTGAAACCAGTCGGAGAAGCGATAGGTCGCGCCGAGATTGTAGCTGGTCCGGCGATTGTCGTTGCCGACGATGTTCCGGGTATTCGAGTTCACCTGCTCCAGCTCGTAGTGCGACGTCCGGATGCCGGCCATGGTCGCCAACCGCCCGCCCAGCCATTCGCTGTGGTTGACCGCATAGGCGCCCTCGTTCGTTGTGTAGGTGAAGTTGTACACGGCATTCGTCAACGTCGTGCCCAGCGGATTGGAGGGTGAAATGAGGGCCGAATCGACGGTATTGGAGACCATCCGCAGGTAGTTGACGCCGTTCACCGTTGTCCGGTG
>JBIJCX010000179.1:0-16338 GCA_044344465.1 Opitutaceae bacterium | reverse complement strand
TGCCGTCGATGCCTCCGGCCAGGAAAATATCCATCAACACCAGATCCGGTCGCAGCGCTCCCGCCAGCTGGATGCCCTCTTCCCCCCGCCCCGTCTCCGCGACGGCCTCGAACCCCAACTCCTGCAGTTGTTGACGGATATCCCGGGCCACGAGGGCCTCGTCTTCCACAACCAGGATTCGGGACTTTTTCATTGGCGAAGGCCGGCGGGCTGCCGCCGGTTGGCGAGGCGCCGCGCACTAACGGTTGAGTCCTGCACCCACGGCGAGGCCACGGTCAAGGGATCCGCGGTGCCGGTCGCATCGGCGCACCGGCGGCGGCCATGGCAATGCGACTGACGCCGTAGCGGCGGATCCGTCTTCTGCGGGTCTCTGGCGTCATGTTCGCGAATGGTAATGACCTCTCATCGACTTTCTTTTCCCGGACTTGAGCGTTTCCCTGCAGGGGTTGATTTTGCTCTCAACTCTCAGCGCTCAGCTCGCAACTGAATTCTACCCTGCTTAAGCGACGTCTTCCCGCTATTTCACCGACGCGATCGGCGCCGCAGCTCCAGGCGGATCCCGATTACGACCGGACCGCCTCAAGTGCCCGCCCGATGTTCCGATTATTGGGATATGAAAGCATTTATTGTCGGCGTGTTCGTCATCGTGTTCCTCGCCTTCATCGGCCTGGCAGAGCTCCTGACGCTCCGGCGCAAGGCCGCGTGGGGCCCGGAGAGTGATGACGATCCGTGACGCGGGCGGAAAACGTGCCCAGGGCCCCGGGCCGGTCGACAGGCATCGCCCATCAGCGCTCATTTACGAGGCCGGAAAGATGCGGGTTACCGCTTGGAATCCGGTGATCCGGCTAACCCGGATATTTCATGGAGACGCGGCGCCCTCGCCGCGTTGCGCTCGACCACCGCGGCGGGGGCGCCGCGGCTCCAGTATTCAGGGTGGGCCAGAGGATCATCGTAACGGTGAAATATCCGGCTAAACTGTTTTGGTTGGGGCTTGGACAAAACCGCCAAGCCATTTGGCAAAAAGATGGGGGCAAAAAAATGAGCACTGGGTGGCGATTGCTTTCATCTTTTACCCTCCATTTTTTTTGCCTGTCTGCCTGGGTTATTATCGGCCAGGGCGGGGATAAGAAGACGGAGGTTGGGCACCGCCTGATTTCATTTTTAGTCTCCGAAGCAGGAATGACAGGGGAATGGGGACAGGGGAATAATGCCCAAATTCCCCAGCCTTGATTCCTCTGTCCCCATTCCCCTGTCACCTCCCGTCCGAAGCCGCGACGCCGCTCACGCGACGACCAGGCTGCGAACCGGCGTGGCGGCGAGCGCGGCCCGCAGTTCCTGCAGGCGCACGGGTTTGGTGACGAAGTCGTCCATGCCCGCGTCCATGCATTGCGCGCGGTCGGCGGGCGAAGCGTTGGCGGTCATCGCCACGATCCGCGGTCGCTCGCCGGCGCACTCGCGCGCGCGGATTTTGCGGGTCGCTTCCAATCCGTCCATCTCCGGCATCTGCATATCCATCAAAATGAGGTCGTAGGATCGGCGTCCGACCGCCTCGACCGCCTCGCGGCCATTGGCCGCGCTGTCGGTCCGGTAACCCAATCGCTGCAGCATCAAGCGAGCGACGCGTTGGTTCACGGGGTTGTCCTCGGCAATCAGGATCGCGAGCGGATGGGACTCGGCGAGGTTCTCGCCTGCAGTGGTGACGTCCGCCGCGGGGCAGCGCCGCACGCGCCGGCCGTGAAAGACCTCGATCAACCGGTCAAAGAGCACCTGGGGTTTTACCGGCTTGACCAGGCTGGCCGCGATGCCGAGTGCGGCGGGTGCGGCGATCTGGCCGAACGAGGTCAGCATGACCACGGGGAGTTGTGCCGGCGAGCGGTGACGCCTGATTTCGGCGGCGAGTTGAAACCCGTCCATGCCGGGCATCTGCAAATCGAGGATGGCGATATCGAACGGGTCGCCCGCCTTAATCCACCTGAGCGCCTCGGGCGCCGACGCCGCCGCCCGCGGAAGGAGACCCCAGGAGCCTGCTTGCAGGGTCAGGATCCGGCGATTGATGGCGTTGTCGTCGACGACCAGCACGCGGCGGCCCTTGATCTCGGGTGGGCTGCCACTCTGAAAGGCCCGGGGCTGGGCCGGCGCCGACGGCAAGGTGATCTCGAAAGCGAAGGTGCTGCCGCTGCCCGGCACGCTTTCGGCCCAGATCCGTCCGCCCATGAGCTCAACGAGTCGCTTGCAGATCGCCAGACCGAGGCCGGTGCCACCGTAGTTTTTCGTCGTTGAGGCATCAACCTGGCTGAAAGTCTTGAACAGGCGGTCCATCCGGTCGGCCGGGATGCCGATGCCGGAGTCGCTCACCGCGATGTTCAGCCGCACGGCGCCGTCCGGCTGGTACGCGCACACGCTCACGTTGACGAAGACCTCGCCCTGGGGCGTGAATTTCACCGCGTTGCTCACCAGATTGACCAGCACCTGGCGCAGGCGCGTGACGTCGCCCACGACGGCGCCGGGGGCGTCGACATCGATCCAATAAAGCAGATCGAGCTTTTTTTCGGCGGCGCGCGCGGCCAGTATGTCGAGCGACGACTCCACGCATTCGCGCAATTCGAAGGGCGCGCGCTCGAGTTCGAGGTGACCCGACTCGATCTTGGAATAGTCCAGGATGTCGTTGATCAGTCCGAGCAGCGAATCGCCGCTGGAGCGAATGGTCTCGGCAAACTCCCGCTGATCGCCCTCGAGCCCCGCATCGAGGAGCAGTCCGCTCATGCCGATCACAGCGTTGAGCGGCGTGCGAATCTCGTGGCTCATGTTGGCTAGGAATTCAGACTTGGCCAGCGTGGCGGCGACGGCCTCCGCGGCAAAGGCCTGCGCCCGGGCGATCGCGACCTCGAGCTGGCGGTTCAGGATCTCCGCCTCGTCGCGGGCCCGCGCGATCGCCGCCTGGGCCCGGCGCTCGTCCGTCACATCCCAATTCACGCCGACGATGCGCGCCGGGCGGCCCGTGGCATCGCGCTGCACGCGGGCGCACGCGCGGAGCTGGCGCTCGGTGCCGTCGGGCCGGACGACGCGGAACGTGACATCAACCGCATCGACGCTCCCCACGACTTCGGGCAGCAGCTTTTGGAAATTGGCCTGATCCTCGGGGTGCACCCGCTCGAGCCACGCCGCCCGCGTGCCGTCGAAGGCGTCCGCCGCGAGCCCGTAGAGCCCGACCATGCGCGGGTCCCAGAGCACGCGTTGCAGCGCGACGTCGTAATCCCAGATTCCGAGCTGGCCGGACTCCGTGGCCAGTTGCAGCCGCTCCGTCAGCGCCTGCAGATGGTTCTCCTGGCGCCGGCGCGCGGTGTTGTCCTGTAACGAGCTGCGGAGACCGACAATCCGCCCGCTGGCGTCCCGGATCAACCGGTCGGTCAGGACGACGGCCAGCGCGGATCCGTCCCGACGGCGAAATTGCCGTTCAAACGATTCGCCGACCGGAAGATTCCCGGCGAGTTTGGCCCGCACCATTTCCTCCGAAATCGCAGAATCGACCACAAATTCGGCCGCGGCGTGGCCCAACATTTCCTCCTCAGTGTACCCCAGGAGCTCCAGTTCCGTGCGATTGACCCGCACGATGCGGCCGCGGACATCCAGCTCGTGGTACCCAACCGGGGCATCGTCGAACAGTTCGCGAAAGCGGGCCTCCCCCTCGCGCAGCTGCTTTTCGACGACCTTGTGCCGGTGCTCCATCGTGGTATGCCAGTGCCAGCACAACGGGGCGATGATCACGATCAGCGCACTCGTGTCGACGAGCACCCGGCCCCAGCCGGCGATCGCCGGCATCCGGTCGAGCACCAGCATGATCAGCGTCTCGGCCAGGAAAACCGCCAGCAACAGCCTGACCAGCAGGCGCAGCGGCGGGCTCGTGCCAGAAGATTGGGCCATAGGGATAAGGCTCAATCGGCACGGCCGGTCCGGGCTTGAGGGAATTCTCCGGGGCCGTGAGCCTGGTTTCGCAATCCATGGACGCTTAGAATCCATGGACCTCTGCTTGGGTCCTCTCCGCAGTCGCCGCACCTCTCCCACGTTCGAACGCCAGAGAGAGAAATCCCGGAGCGGCGTGGGGGCAAAAAGATGTACGGTAAAAAATGGGAACCGGTTGTGCCCGACCTCATTTTTTTACCTCCCATCTTTTTGCCTCCTGATTGGGATTCTCGGAGGGCGATGCTTCGTCATCGCCGCCATCGTTGGCAAAAAGATGCGGGGTAAAAAAACGGGAACCAGTTGTACCCGACCCCATCTTTCACCTCCCATCTTTTTTGCCTCCCGGTGGCGAGTGTGGCCGCGAAGAAGTCCGCCGGTTTCGGCTCAACTACGAACGGAACGTGTCGATAAACGGAGTTTGAAACCATGCACCGGCAGTTGGTCGGACTTGAGCCTCGGTGGCGGCGACAGCGCGTTTCCGTCACCTGTATCTCATCTCATTCCGCGTCGCCTGTTTGGAGCAGGCGGGCACGAGCTTCGCAGCCAGGCAGGCTCACCGTTTCGGTGCCGACCGAGCGCCGCCCGCCAAGATGCGAAAAGAATCATGGCGTCTGGTAGAGCGTGACGCCACCGTAGCTCGCTCCAGCATTCAGCCATGCCCAACGAAGAAAGATTCCGTCGTGTCGCCGGATTCGTGCGCCTGCTGCGGGCAGATACCGCCCTCGGCGCCCTCTCGCGACGCGTCCTCATCGGCGTCGTGGTGATTCCGGCAACGTTGAGCGCCCTGCTCGTGCTCATGCTGGGCTGGAACGAATTCAACCCATCGAACAGCGTCGCGCTCATCACCATCGGCTATGTCCTGCTGGGGCTGGTCGTGATCGTGTTTTCGGCCGAGGCCGCGGTCAAACTTGACGAGTCGCGCGCCGCCGCCGTGGAGCGGGAGATCCGGCTCACCGCCCAGTTGCAACAGCAGGCGGCCCGGCTGCAGCAGACCGTCAGCGAGCGCACGTGTGAATTGCACGCGGCCGTCGAGGCCAACGCGCGGCTCGCCTCGGTCGCGAAGCACACCACCAACGCCGTGATCATCACCGATGCCGACGGCCGCGTCGAATGGGTCAACCCCGCCTTCGAGGCACTTTCCGGCTACATGTTGCCGGAAATGCTCGGCCAGAAACCCGGCCCCATCCTCCAGGGACCCGAGACCGATCCCGCCGCGGCGGCCGAGCTGAGCCGCGCCATCCATCACGGTGCGCCGGTTGCGGTGGAAATCCTGAACTACGCCAAGAGCGGACGCCCCTACTGGCAGCTCGTCAGCGTCGAACCGGTGCGCGATGCGCGTGGTCGCACCATGAATTTCATCTCCATCCAGGTCGACATCTCGGCCCAGCGCCGCAGCGAGGAGCGCACGCGCCAGCTCCTCCAGCGTCTCCAGCTGGCCGCCCAGTCGGCCGCCTTGGGCATCTGGGAATGGGACGCCAGGACCCAGCTGAGCGCCTGGGACGATGGCACCCTCGCCATCTACGGGCTGACCGCCGCGGACCACCACGGCACCGCCGCGGAATGGGAACGCTGCCTGCATCCCGAGGACCGCGTGCGCGCGATCGCCGCCCGTGGCGCGATCGCGGCCGGCAGCGATAAATCGATCGCGTCGTTTCGCATCGTGCGACCCGATGGCGGCATCCGCCATATCGAGTCGCGCAGCGTCGCGGAACGCGATCCCCAGGGCCGGCTCATTCGCGTGGTCGGCACCGAGCGCGACGTCACGCCGGAGCGCGAGGCGGCCGATCAAATGGTCAACCTCTACCGGCGCCTCGATCTGGCCCTGCGCGCGTCGGGCTTCGGCGTGTGGGAACTTGATCCGGCCTCGCCCACCTTCACGTGGAACGATCGCATGTTCGAGATCTACGGACGGCGGCGCGAAGAGTTCCCTGCCACGCGCGCCGCCTGGTTGGAGTGCCTCCATCCCGACGATCGGGCCGCGGCCGCGGCGCTGGTCACCCGCGTTCTCGCCGGAGAAATTCCCGCCTATGACACCGAGTATCGCATCACGTGGCCCGATGGCACCGAACACTACATCGAGGCCCATGGCTACCTGCAGCGTTCCGCGCTGGGGGCCCCGCTCTGCCTCGTCGGGCTGAGCCGTGACATCACCGTGCGCCAGCAACTCGAGCAACGCCTGCTCCGGGCCGAGGAACTCTCCGCCCAAAGCAGCCGGCTGGCCCAGGTCGGCGGCTGGGAGATCGATCTCGCCACGTCGCGCGTCACCTGGTCCGGCGACACCTGGCGGATCCATGACACCGAGGAGAACTACCAGCCCACTCTGGCCACCTTCCTCGAGTTCTTTCCGCCCGAGGCGCGCCTGACCGTCGAGGCCGAGTTGCAGGAGAACGCCAGGGCGGAAGCGACCATGGACCTGAAGGTGCCGCTGATCACCGCCAAGGGACGCCGCCGCTGGGTGCGGCTGATCGGTCGCACCGATTTTACCGCCGGCCGGCCGGTTCGCACCCATGGCGCGATCCAGGATGTGACGGCGATTCACGAGAGCGACGAAGCCCAGCGCCGGCTCGAGGTGCAGCTGTTCCAAACCCAGAAAATCGACACGGTTGGCACCCTGGCCGGCGGGATCGCGCATGATTTCAACAATCTCCTGACCGGCATCATCGGCTACCAGGAGCTGATGGCCGAGACGCTGGACGAGAATCACCCGGCGCGGGACTTTCTGGCCGAGGCCCGCAACGCCAGTTTGCGGGCGCGCAATCTCGTCGAGCAGATCCTGGCTTTCAGCCGTCAGTCCGACGCCTCGGAACACGCGCCCCTCGACCTTCACTGCGTGATCGAAGACGCCCATCGTTTTCTGCGGGCGACGATTCCGGCCCAGATCGTGATCAAACTGGAACTGGATGACACCTGCGGCCCGGTGCGGGCCGACGCCACGCAGATCCACCAGGTGTTGATGAACCTGGGCTCCAATGCCGCTCACGCCATGCTTCCGGACGGAGGCACGATCGGGCTCTCCCTCAAGGCGGTGCACCTGCAGGCCGGGCGGGATGCGACCCTGTTGGGCGTGCCGGAGGGGCATTACGCCCGGATCAGCTTCAGCGACACCGGCCATGGCATGGACGCGGGCACCCAGCAGCGAATTTTCGATCCATTCTTCACCACGAAGAAGACCGGCTCCAGCACCGGCCTCGGCCTCGCGGTTGTCCACGGGATCGTCCGTTCCCACCACGGTGCGATCAGCGTGGAAAGCCAGCCCGGCGCCGGCACGACGTTCCTGATCCATCTGCCCATCTGCGGCGCGGTTGATCCACAGGGCACCGAGGACGACGGCGCGAGTGCGCCACGGGGTGCGGGCGAATCCATCTGCGTCGTGGACGACGAGACCGTGGTCGGCCGCTTCACTCAACTGGCCCTGGAGAACCTGGGCTACCGCGCGGTGGTGTTCACCTCCGCCCATGCCGCCTTGGATGCGCTGCGGGGCGATTCCGCCGGCTGCGCCCTGCTGCTGACCGATCAGACCATGCCGGGGATGCGCGGCCACGAACTCGCGCTCGCCGTGCGCCAGTTCAACCCCGGTCTGCCCATTGTGATCATGTCGGGCTATTTTTCTCGACTGGCCCCCCAGATGCTGGCCCCGATCGGCCGTGTGGAACTGCTGGGGAAACCTTTTACCGGCCATGAACTCGCCCACGCGGTTCATCGCGCCCTGCATCGCCCGGCCGAGGCCGCCGATGCCGCCGCGGCCCCCCCACCTGCACCCGTCCCGCCCTAAGCCGGATATTTCACCGTTACGATGAACCTCTCGCACATTCTGCATGCGGGCGCCGCGGCGCCCCCGCCGGGGCGGTCGAGCGCAACGCGGCGAGGGCGCCGCGTCTCCATGAAACATCCGGGCCATGCGCACTCACGACCAATCCCATGAATCCGGCAAAAAAAATCCTCCTGATCGACGACGATCCCGGCATTGCCGGAATGATCGAGCTGTTGGTGTCGGGCTTTCGCCGGGGGCCGTTTGAGGTGGATTACGCCGCCGACTACGCGACCGGCCTGCAGAAACTGGTGAGCGGATCCTACGCGTTGTGCCTGCTCGATTATCACCTCGGCACGCGCGACGGCCTGGAATTGCTGCGCGAAGCGAAGGCGCTGCGCTGCCCCACCCCCGTCATCCTGCTCACCGGCAGCGGCCAGTTGGAAACGGACATGGCCGCCATGGACAGCGGCGCGGCGGACTACATGGAAAAGAGCGACATCACCCTGCCCGGGCTGGAACGGGCGGTCTGCTACGCGCTGGAAATGGCCGGGGTCATGGCGCAACTGCAGGAGATGGCGTCCCACGACAAGCTGACCGGCGTGCTGAACCGGCGCGAATTCGATCACCGCCTGCAGGAGGAATGGCAGCGCAGCACGCGTTTCCAGCGTCCGCTCGCGCTGGTCATGCTCGATCTCGACCACTTCAAGGAGATCAACGACACCCACGGTCATCAGACCGGCGACGACGTGCTGCGCCATGTGGCCGGCGTGGTGGCGGCGCAGGTTCGCCCGGTCGACTGCCTGGCGCGCTACGGCGGCGACGAGTTTGCCTTGATCATGGTCGAGACCGATCGCCAGGGCGCCTTCGCCACGGCCACCCAGTTGCACGCCCTGCTGGCGGCGACGCCGTGCCTGCTCCCGGCCCAGCAGCTGGCCTTCCGCGTGGAAATCAGTGCCGGGGTGGCATCGTGGCCGGAACAGGCCGATTCGCTGCCCGGACTGATCGCCGCCGCCGACGCCGCGCTTTATGCCGCCAAGCGGCAAGGGCGCAACCGCGTCATGGTTGCCGGCGGTTGATCGGCGCCGCGCCCAAAGGCGCCGGCGCTTCGATCTCGGGCAGAATCTCCTGGCTGCGCCGCTGGGCAACCAAGGTCAAATCGCGACCGACTCGATTTTCCATCATCGCCCGACTTTGCACGATCGTCTCGTCGCCCCCGGCGGCGGCGATGTTGATCCAGGCGAGCCCTTCGACCTCGTCCTTCGGCACGCCGTCGCCGTTGGCGTAGGCAAGGCCGAGGATCGACTGGGCTTCGATCAGGCCTTGCCGGGCCGCCAGGCGAAAATATTTCACCGCCTCGACCCTGTCCTTCGGCACGCCGTCGCCGCGGGCCAGCAACAGACCGGCTTCGCACTGCGCGCGGGCGTGGCCCTGGGCGGCGGCCGCCCGCAGCCAGACCAGCGCTTCCGCATTGTCCTTGGTCACGCCGTCGCCGGCCAGGCACATCAGACCAAGCTCAAACTGGGCGGATGCGACGCCCTGCTGGGCGACGAGGCGAAACCACTTCGCGGCCTCCGCCGGATTCGGCGGGGCACCGCGCCCGCTGCGATACAGAGTGCCGAGGCGCGCCTGGGCCTCGACGTCACCGTGCTCCGCCGCCAGGTGAAACCATTTGAGCGCCTCCCCGCCGTCTTCCGGCACCCCGTCGCCCGTCGAATACAACTGACCGAGGTTGAACTCGGCCACCGGATCACCCTGGGCGGCGGCCTTGCGCAACCACCGCAGCGCCTCGGCGATGTCCCGGGTTACGCCGTCGCCCTTGGCATACATCAAACCGAGGCTGGTCTGGGCATCGGCATTATCCTGGGCCGCCGCCATGCGAAACCATTTCAGCGCCTCAGTGTTGTCCTGCGGCACGCCATCGCCGTGGCGGTAGATGAAGCCGAGATTATTCTGGGCGTTGGCATTCCCCTGTTCGGCCGAGGTGCGAAACCACTTCGCGGCCTCGACGCTGTCCTTGGGCCCGCCCTCGCCCTTGGCCTGCATGACCGCCAGGCTGTTCTGGGCGTCAGCGTCGCCTTGCTCGGCCGCCTGCCGGCACCACTTCGCGGCCTCGGCGCTGTCGCGGGGCACGCCGTCGCCCGTGGCGTACATGTAGCTGAGCCAGGACTGGGCATCGGTGTCGCCTTGTTCAGCGGCGAGCCGATACCACTTGGCCGCCTCCCGGCGGTCCTTCGGGGCTCCATCGCCGTTGGCATACATATAGCCGATCCAAGACTGGGCCTTGGCCTCACCTTGTTCGGCGGCCGCTGAGAACCATTTGAAAGCCTCGCCGTTGTCCTGGGGTACACCGTCGCCCTCGCGATAAATGAAACCGAGCCGCAACTGGGCGTCCGAGTCGCCGTGCTCGGCCGCCGCCTGCGTCCACTTCGCCGCGGCCACGACATCCTTCGCGACCCCTTCGCCCTTGGCGTACAGGTAGCCGAGGACCGACTGGGCGCTCGCTTCACCTTGCTCAGCCGCCAGCAGATACCATTTCGCAGCTTCGGTGTGATCCTTGGGCACGCCCTCCCCCAGGCGATATAGTTCGCCGAGATTGAATTGGGCCTGCGCGTCACCCGATTCGGCCCGCGCCCGGAGCCTGGCCAGCGGACCACCAAAAAACCGGTTAAAAAGCGAAGAGTGCGACATGGTGGAAAACCGCCGCCTCCAAGAGCGAATGGGGCATGGGCAAGCGCATCAATTCACTCTTCGCACGCGGCAAATCCGGTCAATGACATCCCGCCGCACGGACGGCAGGAGACCGAGCGCCAGGTGGTGGCCCTGCGCGATCCGATCAAGGCCTTCAACGCCTACACCTCGCTCAAGATGGGCCTTTCGCCCCGATCCGCTGAACACCTGATTCAGGGAGGCAAAAAGATGGAGGGTAAAAGATGGCGGCAGCTGGCTCGAATTTTTTACCCCACATCTTTTTGCCCACTGCTGGTCCGCGGCGAGCGCGGAGGGTGCGCGCCGCAGCTGGCCCTACACCTCGCCGCAAGATGGAGCTCTCGCCACGATCCGCTGAACACCTGATTCAGGGAGGCAAAAAAATGGAGGGTAAAAGATGGCGGCAGCTGGCTCGAATTTTTTACCCCACATCTTTTTGCCTCCCTGCTCGTCCACGGCGAACGCGGAGGGGTGCGCGCCGCAGTTGAACCAACACCACGCCCCGAGATGTCACCTTCGCCCCGATCCGATGAACACCTGAAAAAGGGGCAAAAAGATTGGAGATAAGAGGTGGGGCAATGACCACCCTGGCCGCACTCTTACTTAACCCCTCCTTCTTTCCCTATGCCCATCCGCCCGTCCATTACTACGCGTCGTATCGCACAGGATGAATTCCAGCCCATGGCTTTTGCAGTGATGGAGCATGTCTTCGCCATCCACAACGAGTTCGGGCGCTTCTTCGATGAGAGGATTTACAAACGGGAGCTGGCTAACCGGTTTGGAGGAGTTGAACTTGAAGTTGCCGTGGATATCACCCACGGAACCTTTGCGAAGCGATACTTCGCCGACGTGCTGGTGAACGGCAGCGGCTTGTTTGAGTTCAAAGCTGTCGATGCAATTCACGTGCGGCACATTGGCCAGGAGATCAATTACCTCCTGCTCTTGGATCTCGCTCACGGCAAGGTCATCAACGTGCGGCCCGAGCGGGTGCAATCCCGTTTCGTCAATTGCCATCAGCAACTCGTTGATCTTCGTCGACCTCTCGTTCGGGATTCAGATTTTGACGCATCCGCGCCGAGTGCGGAACAGTTTCGTGCCACACTGCTTGCTCTCCTGCACGACTGGGGCGCGGGGCTGGAACTGAACTTGTATGACGAAGCCATCACTCATTTTCTCGGCGGCGAGGAGGCCGTTATAAGGGAAATCCCGGTGTACGGAAACAACGGGATGCTCGGCCTTCAGCGATTGCGCTTTGCTGCTCCGGACGTCGCCTACCAACTCACCTCACTGGCGGCGGGAAACACCTTCGCCATTCACGCCAGGCGGATGCTGCAGCACACTGGCCTCAAAGCCATCCACTGGGCCAATATTACGCCCCAAGATGTCACCTTCACCACGATCCGATGAACACACGGTCAGGGAGGCAAAAAGATGGAGGGTAAAAGATGGCGGCAGCGGGCTCGAATTTTTTACCCCACATTTTTTTGCCTCAATGCTGCTCCCCGGCGAGCGCGAAGCGGTGCGCGCCGCAGCTGAGCCTACACCTCGCCACAAGATGTCACCTTCGCCGCGATCCGATGAAGACCTGATTCAGGGAGGCAAAAAAATGGAGGGTAAAAGATGGAGACAGCTGGCTTGGATTTCCTACCCCACATCTTTTTGCCTCCCTGCTGGTCCGCGGCGAGCGCGGAGGCGTGCTGCGCCGCAGCTGAACCGCCACCTCGCCCCAAGATCGGGCTCTCGTCACGATCCGCTGAAGACCTGATTCAGGGTGGCAAAAAGATGGAGGGCAAAAAAATGGCGACCGCGGGCTGGGATTTTTTTACCCCACATCTTTTTGCCTCACTGCTGGTCCGCGGCGAGCGCGCGGGCTGACAGGGGAATGGGGCCAGGGGAATAATACCCAAATTTCCCTCCCTCGATTCGCCTGCACTGCGGCACAACGTCGGGGCACTCCCAGCTTCAGAAATGCCTCGGACGTCCGATTGGCAGAAGCATGACTCCGGGCCAATCCCGGCTTGCCGATTACATTGTGACCCACGCATCCCTCCCTCTCTCCCAGCCGCGCACGCGGCGCCGCCGGACAAAATGAACGAGATGAAACTCCAGACCAAGGTGCTCGTGGTGCTGTTGACGGGCCTGCTGGTCGTCTATCTGGCTTCGTTCCTTTTCCAGCAATACCGCCTCGCGCAAGCGGTGGAGGGATTTTCCGCAAATAGCCGCGCCGGCGAACAGACGCGACAGTGGGAATGGGTTGACCGGCTGCATCTGGCCGTTTCCGCGCCCCTGCTCGATGCGATGGCCGAGGGCGACATGGTGAAGTTCAACCAACTCCTCGAGACCCTTCGCGGAGTGCCCGGCCTGCAGGAAATCTCGGTCGCCAACAAGAACGCGCGGGTCGTCAATTCCTCCGTTCCCGCCCGGCTGAAGCAAAACCTCCCGGCGGAATTGAAGCAACCGCTCTACGCCTCACCCGAGCCGGTCCGGCGCCGCACCGTGGACTCGTTCGAAATCTATGTGCCCCTCGCCATCAAGCAGGCCTGCATCGAATGTCACCCGAAGGACAAGGTCGGGCAGATTTCCGGGGTGATGAGCCTGCGCTTTTCGTCCGCCGCCCTGCACGCCGCCGAAAAGACCTGGAGCGTCTTTGCGGTGGAGATTAAACGCTCCAACCAGATCACCGCCGGCCTGACCGCCATCGGACTGATGCTCGCGGCGGCTTTGCTCGGCTACCTTGCCATCCACCATTTGGTCGGCGTGCCCGTGAAGCGGCTTGCCGCCACGCTGGCCGCGGGCGCGGATCAAACCGCCGCCGGCGCCGGCCAGGTCTCGTCCGCCAGTCAATCTCTCGCCGCGGGCTCAAGCGAACAGGCCGCCTCCCTCGAGGAAACGAGCGCATCGCTCGAGGAGATCGCCGGCATGACCAGGCGCAACGCCGAGAACGCCACGCAGGCGAAGGCCCTGACAGGCGAGACCCGCGCCGCCGCCGACACCGGCGCCGCCGACATGGAGGAGATGAAGCGCGCGATGGATGCGATCAAGGGCTCCTCCGACGACATTTCCAAAATCATCAAGACGATCGACGAGATCGCGTTTCAGACCAACATCCTTGCCCTCAACGCCGCGGTCGAGGCCGCGCGCGCCGGCGAGGCCGGCCTGGGCTTCGCGGTCGTCGCCGAGGAAGTGCGCCAACTCGCGCAACGCAGCGCCGAGTCCGCCAAGGAAACCGCCGGCAAGATCGAGGACTCGGTCAAGAGGAGCGAACGTGGGGTCAAAATCTGCGGCAAGGTGGCGCAGTCCCTCGGCGAGATCGTCGGCAAGGCGCACCAGGTCGACACCCTCGTGGCCGAGATCGCCCAGGCCTCGAAGGATCAGACCCAGGGTATTCAGCAAGTGAACACCGCCGTCTCGCAGATGGACAGGATCACCCAAGCCAACGCCGCCGGTGCCGAGGAATCGGCCGCCGCCGCCGCGGAGCTCAACGCCCAGGCGTCCGTCTTGCAGACGTCCGCCGCCGAGCTGCTGGCGCTGGTCGACGGCCCGACGGATGGTGCGCCCCCCGCGGCGGCGACGAAGTGCCGCCCTCGGAAATACGGAATTCCTTCTGCTGCGGAACGTGCCGCTTTGTCGGCACCGGTTTAATTTGCGCCGTCCCGGCGCGGAGAGCCATCCAGGCATTGGCGAATGATGGTCGCCAGCGTCTTCGATTCAAACGGCTTCGGCAAAAACGCCACGCCCAGGGTGGAACGCGCTTCGCTCTTCATGATCTCCGCACTGTAGCCGCTCATCAGGACGATCTTCAGTCCCGGCTTCATCTGCTGGAGTTTCTCTCCCAGTTCCATGCCGCTGATTCCCCCCGGCATCACCATGTCTGTGAACAACAGATCGATCGCCCCGCCGTGGTCGTGCCAAAGTCGCAAGGCCTCGTGGCCGTCGACCGCCGGCAGAACCCGGTAGCCCAGTTTTTGCAGCATCTTGGTGCTCACCTTTCGCACGACCTCCTCGTCCTCCACCAGGAGAATCGTCTCGCTGCCGCCCTTGCGGATCGCCTGGTCCGGTGCGCCCGCCTCCGCTTCGGTCCGCTTGGTCGAGCAGGGCAGATAGACGCGGAAGGTGGTGCCCTCGCCCACGACACTCTCCACGTTCACCCAGCCCTGATGCTGGTGCACGATGCCATGCACCGACGCCAACCCCAGCCCGGTGCCCTTCCCCACTTCCTTGGTTGTGAAAAACGGCTCGAACAAATGCTTCATGACGTCCGCCGTCATGCCGCATCCGGTGTCGCCGATCTGCAGGCACGCAAACGCCCCGGGACGCGCCTCCGCGATTTTCTCGGCCGCCGCGGCGTCAAAATGCACCCGCTCGGTGGCCAGCGTCAGCGTGCCGCCGGCCGACATCGCATCCCTCGCGTTGATACACAGGTTGATGACCGCCTGATCCAGCATGCCCGCGTCCACCTCGATCCAAAGGGAGGAATCGCTCGTCACATATTTCAGGTTGATGTGCTCGCCCAGCAGGCGCCGCAGCATCTGAAGCAGGCCGGCCAGCGCACCATTGAGCTCCAGCGTCGTGGTTTGAATCGCCTGCCGGCGGGCGAACATGAGCAACTGCTGCGTCAGTTTGGCCGCCCGCCGCGCCATCGCTTCCAGTTCGTGCAGCGGCGTGCCCGCGTCCGAGGCATGCGTCGAGCGCAACAACTCCAGATTCAGTGTCATCGCCGTCAGGATATTATTGAAATCATGGGCGACGCCGCCGGCGAGTTGTCCGATGACCTCCATTTTTTGCGCCTGCCGGAACTGGGACTCCAGCGCCTTGCGCGCCGAGATGTCCTGAATCGTGCCGATCATGACCACCGGATTGCCACCGGCGTCGAATTCAAGCTCGCCCACGCCGCTGACCCAGCGTTCCTGGCCATCCGAATGCCGCAGGATCCGGTATTCCTTCTCGAATCGCTGACGGTCGCGCAGCACATGCTGGCTGAAATATTCGTTCATCTCCTGTCGTTCGGCGGGTGCGACCAGGGTCCCCCAGCCCTTCACGTCCCGCACATAATCACCATCGATCCCGAAAATCTCGTCCAGCTGCGGCGAACTGGACCAGATTCCGGTCGTGATATCCAACTTGTAGGAACCGATTCGCGCCACTTCCTGCGCCTTGCGCAGCAGCAAGGTGTTCTCCTTCAATGCCGCCTCGGCCGCCCGGCGCTCGGTGATGTCCACCAAGGTTCCAATCATGGAGACCGGCTTGCCCGCTTCGTCCCGCACCACCTCGGCGTCTCCTTCGACCCAACGGATGCCGCCATCCGGTCGGATAATGCGAAACTGTTTCGGTGCCACCCCCAGATGAGCGTCGCCGGCGGCCGCGGTCCGCGCCAAGGCTTCCTGCATGTTTGCCCGTTGGGACGCGCGATCGTCGGGATGCGTGCAGGCGAAGTAGTCCTGTCCGCGGCCCGTGAAGGATTCCGGGGTGATGCCGTAGATACTAAACATCTCCCCGGACCAGTTCGTCCGGTCCGAGGCGACTTCCCAATCCCAAATCCCGAGTTTTAGGATTTTTTGCGCCTGCCGCAGCCGGCTCTCACTCTTGCGCAGCGCATCCTGGGTTGTCTTGCGCGACGTGATATCCGCCACCGTAAAAATCAATGACGGTGAACCGTCGTCCGCATGCAGCGGAAAGGCGCTGATCTCCACGTCGATCATTGCCCCGCCTTTTCGCCGCCACCGCGCTTCGGCCATGTGCCGCCGCCCGGTGGCGAACATCTGCCTGACCGCCTCACCTACACGCTGAAATTCCTCCTCCGCCGCATAAAGGAAACGGGTACTCTGGCCGACAATATCCTCCCGCGCATACCCGGTGATTTCACAGAACACGTCGTTGACGTTGGTGATGACACGACCGATCGCCGTCCCAATCCCGATGGG